>CAYLYV010000137.1:0-12655 GCA_964387655.1 uncultured Cypionkella sp.
CGAAAAAGCAGTTGGGGCAGAACTTTCTGCTGGATCTGAACCTGACCGCCAAGATCGCGCGGCTGGCCGGGGATTTGTCGGCTTGCGACGTGTTGGAGGTTGGGCCCGGCCCCGGCGGTTTGACACGTGGGCTGCTGGTGGAGGGCGCACGGCGGGTGCTGGCCGTCGAGAAAGACCCGCGCTGTGTCCCTGCGCTGCAGGAGATCGGCGCGGCCTATCCGGGGCGGTTGGAGATCATCAACGCCGATGCAATGGAAATCGACGTTCTGAGGCATCTGCATGCGCCGGTGCGGGTGGTGGCGAACCTGCCGTATAATGTGGGCACCGAATTGTTGATCCGCTGGCTGACACCGAAAATCTGGCCGCCGTTCTGGCAGAGCCTGACGCTGATGTTTCAGAAAGAAGTCGCCGAGCGCATCGTCGCCAAGCCGCGCACCGACCATTATGGCCGCTTGGCGCTGCTGGTGGGCTGGCGCTGCGATGCTAGAATCGTCATGCATCTGCCGCCCGAAGCGTTCACCCCCGCGCCAAAGGTGCATTCGGCGGTGGTGCATCTGACGCGGTTGGAGCAGCCGCGGTTTCCTGCCGATGAGGCGGTGCTGAACCGGATCACCACGATGGCCTTTGGGCAGCGCCGTAAGATGCTGCGGTCTAGCTTGAAGGGCATGGGGCCGCAGATTGAGGCGCAGTTGCAGGCGGCGGGGATTGAACCGACCGCGCGGGCCGAAGAAATTTCGTTGGAGCGGTTTTGCGCCTTGGCGCGGATTGTCGCGGCAGGCTGAGGCTTTCCTCTCGGCCTTGAAACGCAAAAAGCCCGCACTTGGCGGGCTTTTTGTTGGAATTTTATCAAGCCTATTCGGCAGCTTCAGTTTTATCCGGGGTGCCTTCCACAGCGGCAGGCTTTTTCTGCCGCGGCGCGCGGGTGGGTTTCGGCGCGGCTTCCAATCCGGGCAAAGTCTCGGCTGCGGCTTTCGGCGCACGCGGCGCGCGGGTTTTCACCGGAGCGGCGGCGGCGGCTTTTTCCACTTGTGCGACGAGAGCTGCCGGGGATTCGAAGCGCGGGGCTTCGGCACGCGGGGTCTCAGCACGTGGAGTTTCGACACGGGGTGCCTCCACCACACGGGGCGCTTCGGCTGCGGGTTCTTCGCGCGTGGTTACGAAACGCGGCGCCTCGGAACGTGGTGCATCGGAACGTGGCTGCTCAACGCGTGGCTGGTCATTGCGCTGTTGTTCGGCACGCGGCTGTTCATTGCGCGGCGCGCGTTGCTCGCGATTTTTGTCATCACGCTGGCGATTGTCTTGACGGTTGTTGTCTTGGCGGCGTGTCTGCTCGGCGCGCGGCTGGTTGTTGTCGCGCTGCTGCTGGTTGTCGCGTTGCTGGCTATTGTCGCGCTGCTGGTTGTCACGCGGCTGATAATCCCGCTGCTGGTTGTCGCGGCGGTAATTGTCTTGGCGGGGCTGCGGACGGCTTACTTCGGGCAGATCAACGAGGGTGTGTTCGTCTTCATCCACCACGCTGAAGCCGCCGGGATAGGGCTGCTCAGCTTCAGCCGAATCGCTGCGCTCGGGGCGGTAATCGGCGCGATCCCGGTAGTCTTGGCGATCGCGGTTGCTAGTTTGGCCGCCGCTCTGATTATTTTGATTGTTCTGGCCGTTTTGGTTATTCTGCCCGCCCTGATATTGCTGGCGGCTTTCTTGCTCGGCTGCCATCTCACGGGTGGCTTCGGCCAGCATGCGGGTGTAATGCTCGGCGTGTTGGCTGAAGTTTTCAGCGGCCACGCGGTCGTTTGACCGCTGGGCGTCGCCCGCTAGCATTTGATATTTCTCGATGATCTGTTGCGGCGTGCCGCGCACTTTGCCTTCGGGGCCTGAGCTGTCGAAGACGCGGTTGATGATATTGCCGAGGGTGCGCGGGCGGTTCGTCTTTGAACGCGAACGGGACTTGGAAGAGCGCATCTTGTCCTTTGATCCAGATGATCCGGGAATATGCGCCTGATCCTTTCGGGGATCGTCTGCCCCGTGGGGCATGGCAGCAATGACCGGGTTTGCGCGGGTCAGTGCCGAATTGCACCGAATGTCGCGTGGGATTGAATAATCACAGGGGGGGCGTTCTGACAAGCAGATTTTGCGGGTTTCGTGTGAAAACGGCTAGAGATCGCCGCAACTGGCGGGGTTCTGCGACTTTTGGGCGCAGACCACGCGGTCGCGGCCATCGAGATCTTGCAGCGTGCGGATGTTGATCAGGTCTTGGGCGGCCAACAAAGCGGTGACGGCGGCGCTTTGGCTGGGGCCGATTTCCAAGAGCAGGCGACCTTGCGGCATCAGGCGGGCGGGGGCTTGGGTGGCGATTTTGCGATAGGCGTCCAGACCATCACCGCCGGGGGTGAGGGCGGCGTGGGGTTCCCATTGCAGCACATCGGGGGAGAGGGTGGGCATCTCATCAGCAGCGATATAGGGCGGGTTGCTGATGATCAGATCGAAGCGGCCGTGGATATTGGCGCACCAGTCGGATTGGATGAATTTGGCGCGGTTGGAGAGGTTCAGGATGGCGGCGTTTTCTTCGGCCACATTGAGGGCCTTGGCGGAGAGGTCGGAGCCCGTGCCGCTCGCCATCGGCATATCCGCAAGGCAAGAGAGCAGGATGCAGCCGGTGCCAGTGCCAAGGTCGAGCAGTTTCAGGAAGGGACGGGTTAGGGCTTCGGCCACCAGAATTTCGGTTTCGGGGCGCGGGTCGAGGGTGTCTTGGGTGACTTTGAAGCTGCGGCCCCAGAATTGGCGCTGCCCGGTGATTTGCGAGACGGGTTGGCGGTTGCTGCGTGCGAGTATCGCGGCGTCAAACGCGGCTTGTGCAAGGTCGGTGAGGCTGTCGGGCAGGTGCAGGGTCAGTCGATCCCGCGCGATGCCCATCGCATAGGAGAGCAGCAGACGGGCGTCGCGGGGGGCGTTGTCGATGCCTGCGGCAGTGAGGCGCGGGATGGCCAAGCGCAGGGCGTCTTGCGCGGTCATCCTTCCATCTCGGCCAGTTTGCTGGCTTGGTCATGGGCGACCAGAGCATCCACCACTTCGCCCAGATCGCCCTGCATGATCTGACCCAGAGAATAGAGCGTCAAGTTGATGCGGTGGTCGGTCATCCGGCCCTGCGGGAAGTTATAGGTGCGGATGCGTTCCGAGCGGTCGCCGGAGCCGACCTGGCTTTTGCGCTCAGCGGCGCGGGCGTCATCGACGCGGGCGCGTTCCAGATCGAACAACCGGGCGCGCAGCACCTGCATGGCGATTTCTTTGTTGCGGTGCTGCGATTTCTGCGCCGAAACCACAATCATCCCAGTGGGAATATGGGTGATCCGCACCGCCGAGTCGGTGGTGTTGACGTGCTGACCGCCTGCCCCCGATGCCCGCATGGTGTCGATGCGGATATCCGAGGCCGGGATCACCAGATCGACTTCTTCCGCTTCGGGCAGCACGGCGACGGTGGCGGCTGAGGTATGCACCCTGCCCTGCGCCTCGGTTTCCGGCACGCGCTGCACGCGATGCACGCCGGATTCGAATTTCAGCTTGGCGAAGACGCCCTCGCCCGCGATATGCACCTGCACATCCTTGATGCCGCCAAGCTCGCTGTCTTGTTGTTCGAGGATTTCAAACGTCCAACCCATTTTCTCGGCATATCGTTGATACATCCGCAACAGGTCCGCCGCGAACAAAGCGGCTTCATCGCCGCCGGTGCCGGGGCGAATTTCAAGGATGGCTGGCCGCGCATCAGCGGCATCTTTCGGCAGCAAGGCGATTTGCAGTCGCGATTCCATCTCGGGGATGCGAGCTTTCAGGACGGGAAGTTCATCCTCGGCCAAAGCCTTCATTTCGGGGTCGGCGAGCATGATCTCGGCCTCGGCCAGATCGTCCAAAGCACGGCGATAGGCGACAATTTCATCGGCCACGGGCTTCAGATCGGAATATTCGCGCGACAGCGTCGCAATCTCGGCGGGCGAAGCGCCTGCGTTCAGCTTGGCTTCGAGAAACTCGAAACGCTGGGTGATCTGGGCGAGTTTTTCTAACGGAACCATGCGGGCGGTTTGGCCAATCCGGCGGCTGCGGTCAAGGGGCCAGTCAGGCCTGCAGGCTTAGTTCTTGACGGGCGCTTGCCAGATAAAGCCGTCGATCTGGTAAGGGCGGCCCAAAGTATCGCCCGTGCTTGCGACTTTCACCACCGACCAATCGTTCTTGGTCGAGACATCCACCACGGTCATACCCAAGGAAATCTGGCTGGGTTTCCAGTTGGCGTGGTCAATCAGAATCTCGCGGTCCGACACCACTTGGGAGACCACAGCGACATGACCCTTCGGCAGTTTGCGGGTGGAGGAGAACGCCATCACCGCGCCGACCACAGGCTCATGCCCACGCGCGAACTTGCCCTTGGCCTGATCCCACCACGTGCCCGCATTGCCCTTGATCTCAACGCCACTCGCATCCCGCGCGAACGGCACGCACCAGACCTTCTGACCCTTGGCGCGCTTGGCTTTGGCATTGCCGACCGCTTTCGCGACAAAGTTCGGGTTCAGCCCCGGCTGGATCAGATCGGGGTGGGCGGAGAGCATCGTCACTTCCGAATTGGCGGGCACGCAGGCGGCACTGAGGGCCAGAACGCCGCACAAAGCGGCCAAGCGTGGCAAATTACGGAAGGTTACAGCCATGTGAATGTCCCAAGTCTTTTTATGTTCTGTGCCACACAGAGCGTCTTGGTTAACCCAAGTTAGTTTCTGCGCTGCGGCAGACATTCACTGATCCGTGACAAAGTTCAACAAACTGAAATATCTGTGGGCGAGAATCCGCCGCAGGTTTCCGTGCAATCGGCAAAATACCGAAGATTCAAGGGAACCAAACGCGATTTGGCGGGTTAAAGCTTGCTGATCCACGCCGCCAAGCGGGCTGCATTGACGCCCCAATCGCCTTTGCCAAAGCGCTGGCGGGCATAAAGCGTGACACCCTCGGGGGTAGATTCGGCGGTGGTGTAGTCGGGAAAGCCCCAGAACGCCGAGCGGGTTTGCCAGGTGATCCGCCCGGTTTCCGCACTGCCCGCGATACGGATGGTGCGCGGGCTGGCCAGCGCGATGCCATCCAGTTTGGCCAGCAGAGCCTGCGTCTGATCGGCTGGTACGATCAGATCGACATAGGCCCCATTCGGCAGGGGTGTGACCTTATCCGTGCTGGGGGTGGTCATAGCCGGTGGCCGTGGATCAAGCGGCACATGCCACGCAGAGGGATTGGTGGGCGCAAGGCGGATAAACGCCATGGCCCCCGCCGCAACGATCAGGATCAAAACGGCGAGGGTCATGAGCTTATTCATCTTTGTGTTTTCGCCCAATGATAGAGACAGATCAATTCGTAGCCGACATGCGCGCCTGCGATCGCGGTGGCCCCGGTGGTGTCATAGGGCGGCGAAACCTCGACAATATCGCCGCCGATCATGTTGATCCCCGCCAAGTCGCGCAAGATGGCTGCCGCCTGCCAAGAATGCAAGCCGCCCCAGACCGGGGTCCCAGTGCCGGGGGCGACCGAAGGGTCGAGCGCGTCAATATCGAAGGTCAGGTAGGTCTGGTGATCGTCAACGATGTCTTTGATCTTCGCCACCACCGCTGCCGTGCCGTTTTCATGCACCCAGCGGGCGTCAATCACGTTGAAGCCGAGATAATCCTCGGTGGTGGTGCGGATGCCGATCTGCACCGAGCGGTTTGGGTCAACATAGCCCTGCTTCACCGCCTTATACATCATGGTGCCGTGGTCGATGCGGGTCATGTCGTCATCGGGCCAGAGATCGGAGTGGGCGTCGAAATGGATCACGCTGAGCGGCCCGAATTTCTCGGCATAGGCGCGCAGGATTGGCAAAGTGATGTAGTGATCGCCGCCCAAAGTGATGCTGCCCGCGCCCGCCGCCAGGATTTTGCGGATATGGGCGGTGAGGGTGTCGGGGAAGTCCGAGGTCTTGGCATAGTCAAAGGCGCAGTCGCCGTAGTCGATGATGTTCATCTCCTCCAGCGGATTGGTCGGCCAGCCGTAGGGTGGATCATAGGGTTGCAGGCTGGAGGCTTCGCGGATCGCGCGGGGTCCGAAACGGGTGCCGGTGCGGTGGGTGACGGCTTGGTCAAAGGCAACGCCCGTGATGGCGAGGTCCACCCCGGTCAGGTCTTTGGTGTAGCTGCGACGCAGGAATGAGGTCGCGCCCGAGAACGCATTCTCAAAGGCGTAACCGCGCTGGGTGGTGCGGGTGAAAGCGGTGTCGATTTCGGTTTTGGCGTCTTCTAGGGCCATGAGTCTCTCGGAGATAACGGCGCTTGCGTCTTTATCCTTGGGCTTGCCCCAAGCCGGAGACGCGCGGATCCGGGTGGTTCAAAGGACGGCAGGCGATGCGGGTTGTCAAGCCTGATGCGGCAGATAGTTGGCAAGGCCGGAGCCTCCGGCGGGGATATTTAAGGACAGATGAAATTGCTCTTTCTCAAATACTCCCGCCGGAGGCGCGGCAACGCTGGTCGTCGTGGGTAGGGTGGGTACAACCCACCGCGCCGCCCGTTTTACCCCAACCGATGCCCTTCCCGCACCAGATCGTCGCTGACCCGGCGGATCGCGGTTTCAAGCGTATCGACGACGAAATCCACTTCCGCTTCGGTGATGATCAAGGGCGGTGACATCACGTTCAAATGGCCGATCGGGCGGACCAGCAGGCCGAGGGATTCCGCCACATCCGAGATGCGTTTGCTTTCGTTGACCTCCTCGGGCAGCAGTTCTTTGGTGGCCTTGTTGGCGACATTCTCGACACAAAGCATCAGGCCCTGCCCGCGCACATTGCCAACAAGCGGCAAGGCTTCCAGCGCTTTCAGGCGGGTATTGAAATAGGCGCCCACTTTGGTGGCATTGGCCAGAAGGTCTTCGCGGTCAAGGATTTCGATGTTTTTCAAGGCACAGGCGCAGCTGACCGGATGCCCGGAATAGGTCAGCCCGGTGGTGAACCAGCGATGCCCGCCCTCTGCCATCGCAGCCCAAATCCGATCGGACAGGATCAGCGCCCCCAAGGGCAGGTAGCCCGAGGTCAGGCCCTTGGCGGTGGTGATCATGTCGGGCTGCACGCCGAAGGCATCCTCCGAGGCGAACCAATGGCCAATGCGACCGAAGGCGGTGACGACTTCGTCGGCGATGAACAGGATGTCATGGCGTTTGCAGACCTCCCACATCCGACGCAGATAGCCCTGCGGCGGGATGATGATACCGCCCGAGGCTTGGATCGGCTCGGCGATAAAACCGCCGATGCGGTTGGCACCGACTTTGGCGACCAGGGCCTCAAATTCGGCGATCAGATCATCGCAGAACTGCGCCTCGGTCTGCCAATGCGGGCGGCGGTAGGGATTGGGGCAAGATAGGTGGTGGATGCCCTCGGTTTTATAACGGAATTCCTCAATCCGGTCGCCGTTGCGTTTGCCGACCGATTGGGTGAGGTACGTTGAGCCGTGGTACGAGTTTTCCCGTGCCACGATGTCGGTCTTATCCGGGTTGCCACGGGCATGGTGGTAATAGCTGACCACGCGCACAGCGGTATCGACGGCGGTGGAGCCGCCTGTGGTGAAATGCACGCGGTTCAGATCGCCCGGCGCCAGTTCCGCCAGTTTCGCCGCAAGGCGTGCCGCCGGATCATTGGTCATGTCGACAAAATGGTTGGCGAAGGCGAGGCGCTCGGCCTGTTCGGCGATGGCATCCGCCATTTCGCGGCGGCCCAGACCGATGTTGGTGCACCACATGCCGCCCACCGCGTCGAAATACTCGCGGCCCTGCTCGTCCCACAGCTTTGCGCCCTGCCCGCGCGCGATCACCAGCGAACCCGCCTTCTCAAACGGCCCGAAATTCGCCCAAGGATGCAGGACATGGGCGCGGTCCATCTCGAAGGCGGATGTGTTGGGCAGGCTTGCGGGGGCGTTCATTTTGAATCTCCAGTCAATATGATTTGGCCAAGATAGCCAAAGCGCATAAAAACACCAGAGGTATTTGATCAAATTTTAGAACAGCTTTTGCTTGGCTTTCGAGATCTTGAAACCATGGCCGCCAAGGTTGGTGCATTCCATGCCCGATTTCTCGGAGGTGCAGGTGAATGGCCCGAGTGAGATTGACTTGCCGTAGCCAAGCTCAATCCCACCCGGATCGGCGACGGCATCGGAGACGCAGGCGAGATAGCCCGGACCGCCCGCATCGACGGCAAAGCTGCTGCCCCAGTCGAATTCGCAACCCTCAGGCGCGCGGGTGTAGGTCGGTGTCAGCGATGACATATCGCAGCGCACCTGCGCGTAGTCGCCGGTGGCCATGCCGCATTGGATGTTGCCCGAGGGCGAGTGGAAGGCGAGATAATCATCGGCAAAAGCCGGGGCGGCCAGCAGGGTCAGGGCAAAGGCAAGGCGGATCATAATGGCTCCTTTTCAAACGATAGGAGCAGATTAGCGCGGCATCGGTGTGCCGCGCTAATTTTCTTTGCAGAAAGCTGCAGAAAACGTTGGCGCGCCCTTAGGCCAAAGGCTGTGCGCGTTCGACCAGCCTTGCGAAGAAGGAGGCCCCAATCGGGGCGGCCTCGTCGTTGAAATCATAGGCGGCGTGGTGCAGGCCTGCGCCCGGCCCGGTGCCCATGAACAGATAGGCACCCTTACGGGCTTCCAGCATGTAGGAAAAATCTTCCGACCCCATTTCGCGCACCGAATTGCCGTCGACCGAGGTTTCGCCGACGATTTCAGCGGCGACTTCGACCGCAAAGGCAGCTTGGTCGGCGTGGTTGATCGTCGCCGGATAGCCCCAGTCGTAGTCGATGCGGGCCTGCACCCCGTAGGCTGCCGCATGGCCTTCGACAATTTCGTAGAAACGCTTTTTCAGCAGCGCGCGGACCTCCGGCTTGAAGCAGCGAATGGTGGCGGCGAACATCGCTTCTTCCGGGATGATGTTGGAGGCGGTGCCGGAATTCACCATCGTCACCGACAACACCGCCTCGTCCAGCGCGTAGATATTGCGCGGAATGATGGTTTGGATCGCGGAAATCATCCCCACCAGTGCCACAATCGGATCGACGCAATCATGCGGGGTGGCACCATGGCCGCCTTTGCCGGTCAGATAGACATAAGCCGTATCAACGCTCGCCATCAGCGCCCCCGGGGTGGTCAGAAAATGCCCGAACGGCACGTTGGGAGCGTTGTGGATGCCGTAGACCTGATCGACCGCGAAACGGTCCATTACGCCTTCATTCACCATCTCGCGCCCCCCCGCGCCGTCTTCTTCGGCGGGTTGGAACATCAGCGCGACGCGGCCTTTGAAGCGTCGGGTCTCAGCCAGATACTTCGCTGCGCCCAAAAGCATGGTGACATGGCCGTCATGGCCGCAGGCGTGCATCTTGCCGGGAATCGTCGAGGCATAGTCCGCGCCAGTGATCTCTTGGATCGGCAGCGCGTCCATATCGGCGCGCAGGCCGATGGTTGGGCCATCTCCCTGGCCGTTGATGATGGCGACAATGCCGGTCTTGGCGATACCGGGGTGAATCTCATCGACGCCGATCTCTTTCAGGCGATCAACGATATAGGCGGCGGTGGTGAAGCAATCGAAGGACAGCTCGGGATTCGCGTGCAAATGTCTGCGCCAGCCCTTCATTTCCTCGGCATAAGCGGCGATACGGTTGAGGACGGGCATGGTGGACTCCTGATTTGCTGGCCTTTGATCAAATCTTATCTGGAAGGGATCGGCAATGCCCCTGCCCCATTCTGACGACGCATCTGACCAACTTGTGCGGGACCCCGCCGCTGGCATCGAGCGGTTGTTGGAGATCATGCGGCGACTGCGGGATCCGGTTTCGGGCTGCCCGTGGGATATCGAGCAGGATTTTGCCAGCATTGTGCCCTACACAATTGAAGAAGCGCATGAGGTTGCCGATGCCATCGAACGGCAGGCTTGGGATGAATTGCCGGGAGAGCTGGGCGATCTTTTGTTGCAGGTGGTGTTTCACGCCCAGATGGCCACCGATCAGGGGCTGTTCGGCTTTCAGGATGTGGTGCAGGCGATTTCCGACAAGATGCTGACGCGGCATCCGCATGTATTCGGCGACGAGAGCCGCGACAAAACGCCCGCGCAGCAGACGGTGGATTGGGAGAAGATCAAGGCCGCTGAACGCGGTGCGCAGAACGCCCGCGTGCTGGATGGGGTCGCGCTGGGACTGCCGGGGCTGACCCGCGCGGTGAAGCTGCAAAAGCGCGCGGCGCGGGTGGGGTTTGACTGGCCCTCCACCGATGAGGTGGTGGCCAAAATCGCCGAGGAAGCCGCCGAATTGGTCGAGGCGCGCGATCAGCTCAGCCATGCCGAAGTCACTGAAGAGTTTGGCGATTTGCTGTTCGTCATGGCGAATTTGGCGCGGCATCTGGACGTTGATCCCGAAGCCGCCCTGCGCGCGGCCAATGCCAAATTCTCGCGTCGCTTTGGCCGCATTGAGGATTGGTTGGCCGAGGCGGGTAAGGCACCGGCAGACAGCGATCTAGCGGAAATGGATGCGTTGTGGAACCGCGCCAAGGCGGACGAAAAGACCGCCAAATCGGGCTGAGCGGGGACGCGCACAAGGCGCAAAGTTTTTTACTCAGGTATTGACGCACTGCCGTGCTTACGCTTTAAGCGCGGACAGATACCTGACAAAAGGACTCAACCATGAAGCTGCGTTTTTCCCTGTTTGCCTTGGCACTCGCCAGCACCTCGCTGCCTGCATTGGCCGAGGAGGTGAACATTTACTCGCACCGCCAGCCCGAGCTGATCCAACCATTGATCGACGCATTCAGCAAGGAAACCGGCATCACGGTGAATATCGCCTTTGTTGACAAGGGCATGGCGGAACGTCTGGTGGCTGAAGGCGATCGCTCGCCCGCCGATCTGATCCTGACGGTGGATATTGCCCGCCTGATGGAAGTGGTGAATGCAGGCGTGACGCAGCCGGTGGAGTCCGCCGTGCTGGAGAAAAACATTCCCGCCGAATACCGCGATCCGGGCAAGCAATGGTTCGGCCTGACCGCGCGTTCGCGCATCGTTTACGCGGCGAAGGATCGGGTGAAAGACGGCGAGGTCACCACCTATGAAGACCTCGCTGATCCGAAGTGGAAGGGTCGTCTGTGTATGCGTTCGGGCACCAATGATTATAACGTGGCGCTGACCGGGGCGATGCTGGCGCATCATGACGCGGCTTTCACCAAGACCTGGTTGGAAGGGCTGAAGGCGAACCTCGCGCGCAAACCGAACGGCGGCGACCGCGATCAGGTCAAGGCGATCTGGGCGAAAGAATGCGATATCGCCATCGGCAACACCTATTATCTGGGGCAGATGCTGGCCGATCCCGAGCAGAAAGACTGGGCGAGTGCTGTCCGGATCGTGTTCCCGGTGTTTGAAGGCGGCGGCACCCATATGAACATCTCGGGCGTGGCGATGACCAAATCCGCGCCGAACCACGATGCGGCACTGAAGCTGATGGAATGGCTGTCCTCGGATGAGGCGCAAAAGATCTACGCCGAAACCAACTACGAATTCCCGGTCGAGCCGGGGGTGGAGCGCTCGGCTCTGGTGAAAAGCTGGGGTGAGTTCACCCCCGACAGCCTGGCTCTGGCAGATGTCGCAGCACAGCGCCCCGAGGCTTTGAAGCTGATCGAAGAAGTTGATTTCGACAACTGATCGGCACCACAGATCGAAATAGACGTGGAAAGGGGCGCTTTTGCGCCCTTTTCTTTTTTGACCATGTGGACAAGATCAGGCGAATGGCGTTTTCTGGCGCAAATCAGGAGCAGACCATGCCGAAAACCCCGCGCAAGATCATCATCGACACCGATCCCGGCCAGGACGACGCTTTCGCCATCCTGCTGGCCTTGGCCAGCCCCGAGGATATTGAGGTGCTGGGCATCGTCGCGGTGGCGGGCAATGTGCCGCTGGCCCTGACCCAGAAGAACAGCCGGATGATTTGCGAACTGGCCGGGCGGTCGGATGTGAAGGTCTATGCCGGCTGTGATCGACCCTTGAAGCGCAAGCTGGTGACGGCCGAGCATGTGCATGGCAAAACCGGGTTGGATGGCCCCATCTTGCCGGATCCGGTGATGCCGCTGCAGGACCAGCATGGCGTCGATTTCATCATCGAAACCCTGCGGCGCGAGCCTGCGGGGACGGTGACTCTGTGTCCGCTGGGGCCGCTGACCAATATCGCGCAGGCGTTTTTGCAGGCACCGGATGTGGTGGGGCGGGTGCAGGAAATCGTGCTGATGGGCGGGGGGTATTTTGAGGGTGGCAATATCACGCCTGCCGCCGAGTTTAATATTTATGTTGATCCTGAGGCCGCCGAGATCGTGTTCCGCTCCGGCGTGCCGTTGGTGGTGATGCCGCTGGATGTGACCCATAAGGTGCTGACCACCAAGGCGCGGGTTCCGGGGTTTCGGGAGATGGGCACCAAGGTGGGCCGGGTTTCGGCGGATTGGGCGGATTTCTTTGAGCGGTTCGATATGGAGAAATATGGCTCGGATGGCGGGCCGCTGCATGATCCGACCGTGGTGGCTTATTTGATCCGGCCCGAGTTGTTTTCGGGGCGGGTGATCAATGTCGAGATCGAGACCCAGTCAGAGCTGACCTTGGGCAT
>CAYLYV010000138.1:0-12523 GCA_964387655.1 uncultured Cypionkella sp.
GCGGCATGCCCGAAATCCGGCTAAGCCGAAACCACGGGGCGGCCGCATCGCTTACCCATTTCTTTGGGTGGCCACTTTTGTAAGGAACCAGTCGAGGTACTTGCTAAAGTCGAAGGTTGCGTTCCGTAACCGGCCGCCAAACGGCAACAGCAGGGTCCAAAATTTCGGTTAGCGTCTAATCTAGTGGGCGAAACCAGGCTTGGCGAGGTCCCTCCGCCGTGCGGTTCTGCAGGTCGAAAAGCCGTGACTCGTGGATGACTTGCCGCCAAGACGTGCAGCCATAGTCATCCGGCCGTTCGTTTGGGTATCGCGCCTTGACCCACCGAACAGCGGCATCGACGGGTGTCCATCCACCTGCTGCCAAGGCTTGCGCTGCCTCCCTGAGAGCTCGGGCGATGACCACACGGCGCCAGGGGACTCGGCCTTCGACGAAGAAATCCTGGACTTCGGAAGAAACGAATTGATCAGCGACACGTTCGCGGGTCGCCTCCAAATCCTCGGCCCAACTGCGCAAGTCGCTATGGGCACGGCCTATGTCATCTAAGGCCTGCGCAAGGGCTTCCTGTGCCTTTAGGCAGCCTTCGAGTGTGCGGACGTCGTGTTCCCCGATGAAGTGATGAACGAGGTGGTTGCGCATCTCGACAAGGTTGCGCAGGTCGGCTTCGGTCGTGTTGAAATCATCCTGGGTCAGGATGATCTGCATCCTGAAAGTGACTGATGGGGCGTCATTTCTTGGTTGCCCTTTACCTTCTTGGCCCTGAGGCACGAGGAAGGAGCCCAGCATTTGGCGAATGAGCATTCCAAGAGTATTGCAGCGTATTTCGTCGGCTCGGTCGGTTTGCGCCGTTGCAAGTGTTGCGATGGGGGAGGAGATTTCATGGGCTGTCACAACCGACTTCAGTAGCAGCTCATAGACCTGCAATCGCAGGATGCACTGCCCCATAAGGCGCTGAACTTCGTGCGCTGAGGTTTTCAGATCGTAGTCGATTGCCTTGGACATGATCTCTCTTGGGACTGGCTTGCTTGGCAGTTAAGCGTGCTTTCAGAACGGATACAAAGCCTTTCCCCAGGCAATCTACGTTTACGCGTTCAAGATGCAGATATTACCTGTGCCGGATCATCAAAACGAGCATCTGGTGCTGCAGCGCCTATGTCGCACCTGTGTCAGCCGCAATTCCGCCCGACGCGTCCCGTGCTACTGGCCTTTGGACACGGCAACACCGTCCAACTTCATCGTCCTAGGCGCCGCGCCCTCTCGGCCATCCTCACCACCTGCGCGCTGGCTGTCGTCGCCGCAGTCCGCGCGACAGCTGGTGCCTGCACTGCCCCACGCCCGATAGCCTCCCCAGTGGTAAGCGCTCCGATCCGCGCCCTTCCCTGAACACCGGAGGTGTTCAAAAACCCGCGCATCACTCCAGCTGAACCGCTGACAATCGCCGGAGCCGCCGCCACCATCAGGTTACCCGAAATCCCCCGCACGATCAGGGGCGTCGCCGCGACGAAGCCTTTTGCGAGAAAGATCATCACGAAGAACGGCACCAGTGAGCCGATGTTTGTCGCTGAATTCGGATCGCCAAGCTGGGCCATAAGCGAGTTCGCCATGCCAACAACGGTCGAGAACATGGCGGCGATCACGATGGGGTAAAAAGCGTAGCTGATCGTCGTTGAAACCCATCGGTGGAAGAAGTCTTTGGTAGCGTCGAAAAGCGACAGTGCAATCATGATGGGGGCAAGCCCCAGCATCAAGGTCAGCATCATCTTGGCGAAAATGAGCACGATGCCTGTCATGAAGCCGAGCAGACTCAGGAGGATGAGTCCAATCCCGCCCAGAATTGCCCCAGTCATCCAGCTCATGCTGCTGCCGATTGCGTTCAGGTACTGGCTGAACTCCGTAATGAGTTCATCGAACTCTGCGGCAAAATAGGTTGCCCCTGCCCCGCCACCGCCGACAGACGAGATCAGAGCACCAGCCACATAATCCAAGCCACCGATAACGGCGTTCGCAACAGCATTAAAGTTGGCCCAGTTGAAGGCAAACAGCCCGATCATGGTGAGCTTCACGAGATACCAAAAAAAGCTGACCCCATCCATGCTTCGGAACTGGAAAGCCATGTTGATGCAGACGCCGATCAACGACAGTGTAACCATCAGCAAGACGATCGTGCCGGTATTGCTCGCAACAGCCCCAAACTGAGACTCGGCCGCATCGGCAAGGAACCCGTCCGCGGTTCCGACCATCCAGCTGACAACACCCATTACCAGTTGCCTTGCGCTTCGCAGAGGTCCTGAACCTGCCGGGCGGACTGGTTCTGTTGGGCGCGAAGGGCTAGCCGCGCTTGGGTGTGTTCCGCCTGCGTGATCATCGAGAAGCGTTTCTCATACTCCTCCGATGCGGCCTCCCATGCTGGGAAGCGGACGTCACAGCCGCAATCGCCGGACGCCTTGATAGATTCCCATGCGCGCAACTCGTAAAGCCGCATCAAGGTGAGCGCCTTGTAGGCATCCCGCGGATGGATCTCATCCATCCAAGTCGGACGTGCCGGGCGGTCATTGCAGATCCGGTACTGCTGGGGTGCTATGGTCACGGTCAGATCGTTTGTGATCTGCGGCGACGTTTGTGCCGCAAGCGGTGCGGCCAGCATGATGATGGCAGCGGTCGCGGAAATCTTACGCATTTAGTTTTCCTTTCTGATCATTCGGCAGAGACAGCAGGGCGTCGTCCATCCGCGTTTCCGGCACTGCTCTGGTCTGGATATTTGGCCTGCCCGGGCAGGAAGAACTCGGTGATGCCACGCGCGCCGTCATGGCGACCGGCCTGGATGATCACGTCGATCGAGCCCTCGATGTAGTCGACCATGTCGGCATAGGTCATCGGGACTTGCGCTTTCAGGGCGGCGATAGCGAGGCGGCGGACGGCAAGCTGTGGATTCTCGGCATGAAGCGTGGTCAGTGAGCCACCATGGCCGGTATTGATAGCCTCAAGGAAGGTCATGGCCTCACGCCCGCGAACCTCGCCCAAGACGATCCGATCAGGCCGCATGCGCAGCGTGGACGCTAGGAGCACATCGGCGCTGCGGGCCTCGGCGTCCCGGTCGGCGATCAGCGTTACGGTATTTGGCTGCTCGGGGCGCAGCTCGGCTGCCTCCTCGATGGTAATGATCCGCTCTTCGGGTGGGATCAGCGACAAGATCTTGCGCGCGGCAACCGTCTTGCCGGTCGATGTGCCGCCCGAGACGATCATATTGAGCTTGTTCTCGACACAAAAACGCAGGGCCGCGTCGATGTTACCCGAGGCCACCACATCGCGCAGGGCAGCGTTTCTTTGCCGACGCAGACCTTCGAGGCTGCGTTCCTTGCCATAGAGAAACCCGAGCTTGATTGCTTCGAGTGGCAAGGAGGAGAAAAACCGCAGTGAGATCGAAAACCCACCTTCCACCGCCGGAGGCTGGATCACCTGCGCCCGGATCGGGCGGTCGCGATACAGGATCGACACCGAGACGATCGGCTTCTTGGCGCTCAACGTTGTTGACGCGGCCGAGGCAATCTGGTTGCCGAGGTCCTTGATCTCGGTCTGGGTGAGCGGGGTGCCGAAGCCTCGCATGAAATGATCGCCCTGAAACTCACCCCAGACCTGCCCGTCGGGGTTTATGCAGATCTCGATCACGTCGGCGCGCCCAACATTTGCACCCAAGCGGTCGAGCGATGCCTCAAGATAACTTGCCGCCATGTCAGAATATCTCCAGGTCGCGGTCGACCATGACCGTGATCCGCGTTCCCTGGTCGACATGGATCACTGGACGGATTGCCAGATAATCCTGCATGACGCTTTGGGTGCTGTCGCCAAGATCGGCCCCGACATCCTTGGCGATATCGGCCGCTGCCTCATCCTCGATCTGTCCGGCTGCGGCGGCGGGCAGCGCCCCGATCAGCGAAATCAGTGCCGCTGAGCCAAAGCGTTGCGCAAACCGCGTATCGACAAACCCGGTCGTGCCGGTGCGGCCTAACTCATCGCCGCCAAAGGCGCTGATCTCCACAGTCTGGTTGTCGGGCAGGATGATCCGGTCCCAGGCTACCATGACCCGCGACTGCGCCAGTGCCACGTCGGAGCGGTAGCGCCCGATCAGGCGTGCGCCGCGTGGGATCAAAACGCGCGTGCCGTCGAAGGAATGGACGTCTTCCGAGACGATGGCGCGGATCGCACCGGGCAGTGTGCTGTCGAGCGCGGTTTCCGTGACAGCCTGAATCATTGTGCCCTGCACGACGGTGTTTGAGGGGTTCACGATCACTTCGGCCCTGGTGACGGACGCAGGCCGCGCCCCCGCGCGCACAAAGGCTTCGTCTTCGTTGAGGCGTGCCGCCGCCTGTGCGTCTTCGGGGTCTCTGCCCGAACCCAGCCCAGAGAAAGCGATCATCGGGGAGGCGATGCGCGCTGCGCGGGCCTCAGCTTCCGCAAGGCGGCGGCGTTCGAGTTCTGCAAGCCGCAGATCCTCGTCGCTCTCTCCGATGGCCGCAGGTTCAGGAGGGGTCAGGCGCGCGACTTCAATATCCATGCGCAGCTGGTCAAGTTCGCGGTCACGCTCGGTCAATTGCCGCTCCAGCGTCCGCTGAGCCTCCGCTGAGGCCTCCTGAAGGGCTGCAATCTGCGCCGTCAGATCGGCGATAGCCTGTTCGGTGCCATCCACGGATCCCTCAACGGGACGTGCGCGCAATTCGGCCAGTTCGGCCTGCAAGGTGGCGAGGCTTTCCATCAGGGCCAGCTCGGTCTCCGAGGGGCCGGTGATCTCTGGCGGCGGCGGGGCCGGTGCCTCGACCGGCATAGGTGTCAGATCGCCAAAGCCTGAGCCGGTCGTCTGGAACTCCTCTGGTGCTGCAGTCGGCATCGGGACGGGCGCTGCGGGCTGCAGGGCCACCCAGGCCAGCAGGCCCGCGACCGCGATTCCACCGATGCCGAGAAGAGCCGTCATCGGTGGCGGACGCGGACGTCCTGCCTTTTTTCCCGTCGTGCCTTCAAGGGCGGCCAGCCGAGCTGCGAGATCTTCGGTGTCCTGGCTCATGAGGCAGGCCCCGTCATATCTTGAACACACACCGCCTCTTCGCCGAGGCGAAGTACCCATTGGCGGTTCACACCCGAGACGCGGATGACGCCATCGCCTTGCGCGGTGCTGTTGACGGCCCGTTCGCCACCGTTTGCATGACGAAAGATTGCCGGAACCGGCGCGTTCCGAGCGAAACGGAAATAGGTGAAGGTGCCATCATCCCAGATGGCGGTCGGCGTGAACTCCTCTTGCGCGCTGACCGCATAATTCGCATTTGGCGCGTCTGCCGTTACAGCGCGAGTCGGTCGTGCCTGCGCATCGGGATAGCGGAACTGCACGACGTAATGCGGCGTCTCACGGGCCTCGACCACATGGAAGTAGTAAGAGCGGCGGTTTGTGTAGACCGTGATATTGGTGGCAACCCCAGAGGCTGCGGGCTTGATTGCAAAGGCGCGCCCGCCCGGCACGCCATCGAACTGGAAGCCCACCGTGTCGCCTGCGATGATCGACCTGATGGTCTCGCCTTCCCCAAACTCGACGGTGCTCACGCGCGTGAGGGTGGTGACAATCCGGTAGACCTGTCCTTCGGTCCAGGTTGCAATCCGGACGCGGTTGTCATGAGGGCCGGTGCGCGGGGTCACTTCGGCAAGTGCCGTGCTCGCGGCAAGACAGAAAACCAGAAGGCCAAGGGCTCCGGCACGGCGCGCCCGGGGGCGGAAAACATGAGGCAGGGAAAAAATCATTCGGAACGGTCCGATCGGATGGCATATTGGGTGACGGTGAAACCGAAGGGGTTTTCCCAAACCTCATCGATGGAGCGGGTCCGCTCTGGCTGAAAGGCAAACATCAGGGTGGCCGTGAACATCCCCACCTGCGCGCCCTGCGGGCTTGTCAGGCGTTTGCGCAGGCGCACTTGGGCGCGATCGTCGCCGATGAGGGTGATCGAGGCAATTTCGACGGCGAGCTCAGACGAGGGGCCGTACCGCGTCGGGGGATAGCTTTCCTGCCCGGAGGTCCACATTGCGCGCATGCTGGCTTCGGCGGCACCTCCAGACTGTGCCAAAACCCGGCGGACGCGCAGATCGTTGTCGAGCTGGTTGTAGGTCTCTCGCTCAAAAATGTAGCGGTAGATTTGCGCCTCAATGACCGCAGGGCGCTCGGAAAGCCGCACGGTCTCAACGGTGGCGTTCGGAAGGGCCATGCCTGTCTCGGGATCATAGGGCACAACGACGGGTGCCGGGGTCTCGATCAAGAGCGCCACGGCGGCGGCAGCAAGACAGCCGACCACACCGAAGCCCGCACCACCAAGGCCAATCATTTTCCAGAGCTGTTCCCGACGGAGGGCACCGTGGACCAACTCCTCTTCGACAAGCTCGCGGGCGGTGATGGTAGAGGACCCGCTCATGGCGTGAGGCTCGGCAAAGTGAAGTCCATGTAGCGGCGCTCTTCGGCGATGGTGGCCGCATCGACCACACCGGCATTGCCCGCACCGAGGGTCTGGATGGCCTCCAACTCCCACATCCGCGTCATGGCGATGGCCAGTTCCGCCGTGACGCGCGTGTTGTGATCCATCGATGCTTTGAGATCGTCCATCTCGGGGATCATCGAGACCAATCGTTCGACGCGCTCTAGCGACAGCGCTGCCTCGGCATGGCTGTTCTGGGCAGCGACTGACATCACCGCTCCGGTGGTCGCGCGCGTGGCCACGCCTTCGGCACCGGGCTTGCCGCTGTTTGCGATTTCGCTGAGTGTATCCTCATCGAAACCGGCACTTGCGAGCGCCTGAGTCATCTGCGTGCGCATCGGTCCGGCATTGGGGCCGATGAGGTTACTCCAGTCCCCGGACTGAATGCCGCGGATCAGCCCGGGGATGTCCTCGAACTTGGCTTCCAGCAGACCGTCGAGACCGTCGCCCATGACAAGGCCGAGAATGCTGCGCGGGCCCGTGAGGGAAGCATACATCTCGTTGAGCTGATCAAGCTGGTTCTGAACCACTTCAAGCTGTGCCAGCGCGTTATCCAGCAGGTCAGTCTGCAGCCCAAAATCCTGCAGCATCTGTTGCAGTTGGCGGATTTCCTGGGCGATGTTCTGGGTGTCGACGGTGGGCACACCCTGTGCGGCGACGGGGCCGGCGAGGACGGTGACCAGCGCCAGAGAGGCAGCGCCAGTGGTAAGGGTACGGGTGATGCGCCGGATCATTGCAAAGTCTCCAAGGTGAAATCCATATATTGCCGCTCTGCGGCTTGAGCCGCCGCCATGGCGATCTGCTCGGCGCTCAGAGGCTCGGTGTGTGCGGCCTTGATCCGAGTGCGGATCGCCACCAGCCGGGCGAGCTCGCCACGGGCATAGGTGTTCAGTGCAATTGCCTCATGCAGGTCTTCGGTCTGGCCGATCCGGGTGATGATGCCTTGGACCCGGAGGGCGGCAGCGCGGACCGAGACCAGAGAATAGTCTCCATAGACCCCGGCACCATGGGCCGAGAGGCTGAAACTCGCGTTCGCCAGAAGCACCGGATCGATGGTGCCCAAGGCATCGATGCCGCCGACGGTCGCGAGATAGCTGTTGTATTGCTGCGGGATGACCACAACGTAGTGTTGGGTTTCCGCGAAGGGCGGCACACCTCCATAGTTCTGCACGTTGCCAGGCCCGGCATTATAGGCGGCGAGGCCGTGGATGATGTTGCCATCGAACATGTTCAGCATCTGCGCGAGGTAGCGCGCGCCGCCGCTGGCCTGCAGGTAGGGGTCATCGTAGTAGGCAGGGTTGATGCCGAGATCGCTCGCTGTGGCGGGCATGATCTGGGTAAGACCAAAAGCCCCCGCAGGCGAGCGCGCCCCAATCTGGAAGCGGCTTTCCTGCCAGATCAGGGCCTGAATGAGGCAGCGCCACTGCACCAGCGACAAGCCTGCTCGGCTGACACCCGGCAGGCCGTGGGTATCGCGGGCCGCGCGGATGATCAGCGCCTCGATCCCTTCCCGGGCATCACCGAACATCCGGGCTGCGGCTGGGTTGTTGTCCTCGGGCGCATAGAGACTGGACGCCGCACTCTCGACGCCAACTGCGGCCCCTTGCTCGGCCTCAAGCCCTGCCACAGTGCCCGCAACATCGCCGGTCCCAAGCGACATGGCGTCCATCAGCGACTCAAAGGAGGCAAGCTGTTGGCGCTCGATCTCGGCCTCTTCTTCTGCGCGGCTCAGCCGGTCCTGCTGCAAGGCGAGATCCCGGTCGGTCTGCTGAAGGATCGCTTGCCGCTCGGCAAAGAGCCGCAGATCGAAGGTCGGAACACCTTGCGCGGCAGCCGGCCCGGCATAGGGATTGGCCAGCGCAAGGCCGAGCATAGAGAGAGGAAGCAAAGCCCGCATCAGATCAGCCGCCCGCCCCGAGCATCACAAAATCGCATGCCGTGTCGCGCCGCGTGACTGCCGTCCCCATGGTGGAGACCGTTGTCGTGGAAGACCCAGCCCGCGCCGGGGCATCGCGGAAATTGAAGCAGTTCGCTTGACGGGGCCCATGTTGTGCGCAGGCCGTCAGCATCAGGCCGACGCAGATCAGCGCCAGCTTTAGGGAAATGGTTCGGGTCATGTTGCTCTCCAGAAATCAGCCCAGAAATTGGGGCGCTCGCGGTAATCGGCGCCGACGAGGTCCTCGCCCTTCTCCATGCCGCCAAGGATGGTCACGAGGGGGCCAAGGGCGCTGAGATCGGCATCGATCACCACTGCGCCGCGATCATCGCGCACAAGCGCCAGCCGCGAGGCAGAGCCGACGCCCAGAAGCACGTCGAGCTCCTTGTCGCTAAGGCCCAGCATGGCGTAGTCGGCGGCCGAGGCGCGGATATTTGGCAGGAGCACTTGTGTCGGCACGGCTTCCACGATGGTCTTGCCGGTGCGCGTGCGCTCGAGCTGGCTCGCATACTGCGTCATCATCACGACGACGGCGTTCTGCTTGCGGGCCGTCACCAACCAATTGCTCAGACGTTCGGCGAAATAGGCGTTGTCGAGCGCCTTCCAGGCTTCGTCGATCACGATGATCGTCGGCTTGCGGTCCTCAATCACCCGCTCCACGCGGCGGAAGAGATAGGACAGCACCGCCATCCGTTCCCGCTCGCTTTCGGAATCGAGAATGCCGGTCAGATCGAAGCCGGAGACATCGCCATCCAGGCTGAAAGTGTCTTCGGTATTCGACCCGAAAATCCAGCCGTAGCGGCCTTCGGCCGTCCATTCCTGCATGCGCTCGAAAAGATCGCCGTCGTCATCGGTCGAGACCAGCAGCGAGGCGAAATCCGACCAGTTGCGCAAACCCGCATTTCCGGCACTGGCGTTCTGGCGCACGACCTCTTGCAGCCGGTTGGTCTGCACCGGGGTCAGGGGCCGGTCGCGGCGCTCAAGGAGGCTAGCGAGCCAGTCGGCCAGCCAAGCCTGACCGCGCGCATCGATCTCGGTCTGGAGCGGGTTAAGCCCTGTGGGCCGTCCCGCCTGCACGGTTGAATAGCTGCCCCCCAAGGCGCGGACGGCCATTTCCATACCAGCGCGGTAGTCGAAGACGAAGAGCCGCGCCCCTGCACGCCGCGCCATGGTCATCAGGAAGGCCGCGAGGACGGATTTGCCCGAGCCGGGACGGCCGAGGATCAGAGTGTGGCCGCCAGTAGGTTCACGGTCCGGCGCGCCCTGCTCATGGAAATTGAAGCGAAAGCCGCTGCGTTCTGGCGTCGGGAAGAGCGTGATCGGGACTCCCCAGGGCAGTTCCGGTCCGGTCTTGCCAAGTGGGGTGCGGTGGAAAGTGGCGAGATCGGCGAAGTTATGGTTGGTGATCGCGGCCTTCCGACTCCGCGCGCCAGTATTTCCGGGATGCTGAGCCATGAAATGCGCCCGCGCGCCGAAGGCTTCCGAGATCAGGTTGATCCCGGAGGTCGCAGAGATGTTGCGGATCTCGGACGCAATATCGTCGAGCGCAGCTTGGCTGCGGGCATAAACCGCCACCGTCATATGGTGCTCGCCAAAGATCAGGCGTTTGGATTCCAGATCGTCCTGGGCCAACTCAAGTTCCTGCGCGAGGCTGACCGCGCCGTCGTTGGCAGCCTGCATCAGCCGGAGCTGCCGCTTGATACGACCCGCCATGATGTTGACGTTGATAGGCACGAAAGAATGCGTGACCACCATGTCGACGGGCAGGTTCAGCTCGTCGAGCATCAGACTGTCGGTCTTGGCGGGGTAGTTCTTGACCGCGAAGATCGCGCCGACCTTCGCGCCCACGGCACCATCACTGAGCACGATGGTGGTGCCCCGGAAGGTGGCACGGGTATTGGCCACGTCTTCCGCAATCACGCCAAGGCGTGAGCGGGGAAAGAGCGGATGCTCCTCGCCGGTGTTGAGCGAGCCGAGAAAACCGAAGAGCTCGCCGGTGCTGGCAGCCAGCAGGCGGGGTTTCAGCTCATCAAAGGACGACAGCAGAAACCCCACGACTTCGTCGAGCTTTCGGAGGCGGCGGGTCGTGTCGGCCGCAAACCGCGTGCGGGAGGCACCAAGGCCGAAAGGCAGGCGGCTGCCGGTCTCGGGGCGTTTCAGGACCGAAAGCGTAATTGTCTTGTCGCGCAGGCCCGACCGTCCGAGATGGGTACGCCAACGCTGGTCCACGGCAGAGGCAAACCCTTCACCCGGGATGGGGGGCAAGGTCACATCGACCGCTTTTGAAACCTTGTGCAGGTAAAAGGAAAACCCGGTGCCGACTTGGGCGATGATCCCTGCCAGGAGATTGCCGATCCGGTCAAGATGCGCGTCTTCGCTCGTGGTGCTGTTTACACCCTCAAAACGGATGCATTGCATCAGCTCGTTGCCCCGCGTCCGTATTGTCCGGTCGGTGACAAGGCTGACGTAGGGCAGCATGGACGAGAGGCGCTTCTCGCCTTTGACCCAATTGGGCAGCGCGGTCAGCGGGTCGAGCGCGTCCGCCGCCTCAATAGCAATTCCATCACGGGGCATAGCTGTCGCCCCCGTGCAGCTTGCGGTTCGTTGTGGGCGGGGTTTCTTGCAAGGTGATCACCAGGACATCGAGGAAGTTCGGATCCCAGTCCGCGGCTTTCCAGAGCGCAGGCCAAGCCAGGCCTGCGCCCACAGCCACCAGCCCGCTCTGGATCCAGAGGAACAGCAAGCTAGAGCCAAAAAGCCAGACCATGGCATACATGATCGGCAAGCCCATGAGTTTGGGCGGCCTCAAGAGGCCAATGAAGACGCGGGACTGGTCAGCCATGATTTTTGCTCAGGTCGTCCAGATTGCGGTGACAATGGTCGGCGCTGCGGCGATGCCGGCGATTGCCACCACCACCCAAAGAGCTTGGCGGAAATCGAGGATGCCAAAGAGCCAGGAGAGAAACACACCGATCAGCGCCAGTGTGCCGATCACGATGCCCAAGGGACCAGTGATCGCATCGACGATGCCTTGCAGCAGGGTCTGCACCGGCGAAAGGTCGATGCTCTGCGCAAGCGCAGGCCCCGCCAGCACGACAAGGGCCATCGCACCAAGCACAGTAGTTAAAGGTCTGGACGTCACGACAGGTCTCCTCTGAGCCGCTGGAACACGGCTGTCACACGGGCCACGTGGCCTTGGGTTTCTCTGAAAGGGGGAATGCCGCCATGGCGGGTGACCGCCTCAGGACCGGCGTTGTAAGCAGCCAGCGCGAGCGGGCCCTCACCGAACCGGTCGAGCATCATCAAAAGGTAGCGGGCTGAGCCGTCGAGGTTTTGCGCCATGTCATGCGGATCGACGCCAAGATCGCGTGCTGTCTCGGGCATGAGCTGGCCAAGCCCGATGGCCCCGACCGAGCTGAGCGCGTTTGGTTTATAGGCGCTCTCGACCTCGATGTTGGCGCGGTAGAACAGCGTCCAGTCGGTCACCGACAGACCTGCGCGTCGCAGGGCGCTGTGACCTGCGTAGCGCAGCGCAGTAGTCTCGATGGCCTGGAGGATTTCCGGGGAAGCTAGAGCGGCGCGTGGTGCAAAAGTGGCGGCAGCAGCGACAGGGCTCAGAGGATCATTGTCCTCACGGGTCTGCGGTGCGGCAAAGAGAAAAAGGCGATCTGTTTGGCCCCCGCTCAGAGCCTCATCCTCACCGATGAACGCGCGCAGGGCGCTCGTTCCTTCGGTGACCGAGATCAGTTGGCCGTCGGGGCCAACCGAGAAGATGAAACCATTCGCGCCCGTCAGCGTTTCGGCGGCGAGAGGTGCGGCACAGACCCCTGTAGCCAGTGCAAGGACGAGCGCAAAGGCGCGATCAGTCGTCTTTGACCAGAACCGGGCCGGTCCGCGGCTCGGGGCCGCGCCCAGGGGCCGCGTGCCGTTCACGCCCACCCTCTTCGAGCGGAATACAGGTCGTTTTGCAGCCCATGTCAGCCAAGAAGCTGACGAGGCCAACGATGGTCTTGAAATCACGCAGCTTGAGAACGCTGCGGCTGGTGACGAGCATCTTGTCGTCACGCCCGTCAGGGGCCACGGCCC
>CAYLYV010000139.1:0-12493 GCA_964387655.1 uncultured Cypionkella sp.
CCTCCCCTGCCCGCCCACATCACGCTCGGCGCAAATGATCCCGCGCAATCCCGCGCCTTCTACGACACCGTGCTGAAAACCATCGGCTGGTCCGCCCATGCCGATTTCCCCGGCGGCTGGAAATGTTACTCAGAAGGCGGCACGGGGATCGGCTTCAAATTCTGGGTCTGCCCACCGTTTAACGGGGAAGCGGCCACCCCCGGCAACGGCCAAATGCTCTGCCTGCCTGCCCAGAGCCGTGCCGAGGTCGATGCCTTCCACGCCGCAGCCATGACCTTGGGCGCAAAAGACGAAGGCGCTCCCGGCATCCGCGAGATTTACAGCCCAACATGGTATGCAGCCTACCTGCGCGACCCCTCTGGCAACAAACTCGCGGTGATGTTTGAAGGTTAACGCCAGATGAACAAGGCTATGCTAAGCCTTTGATTCATATGAAGTGGTCGCCCTGTCCACACGGGGACAACGCCGGATGCGCTCAAAACGCCTTAAACGTCATCGTGGTCAAAGTCCGCACGATCCCCGGAATATCAAACAGCTTTTCCGACAAATAATGCCCGACATCGGCATCCTCGGGGATATAGATTTTCGCGATCAGATCATATTCGCCCGAGGTCGAATATAGCTCCGAAACCACCTCGCGATCATAAATCGCGGTGGCAACCTCATAGGTTTTGCCGGGGGTGCAGCGAAATTGAACGAACACGCAGATCATGATGCCTCACAAGTTTTCCCCACCCTAACCCAAGCCCCGCCAGAGTCTAGTCATCGCCCTGCGCAGTCAAAGTCAACGGCACCGAAGCAGGCCGCAGATCTTCCACCGTCAGCGGCTCCAAAGGCCGCGCCAACCTGTTCCGCACCACCCACATCAAGCGATGCTGCGCCCGCGTGATCGCCACATAAGCCAGCCGTTTCCACAACGGCACCCCCGCCTCGGATCGCCCCGCCGCCGCCGCCGCATAGAGATCCGGCGCGAACACCTGCACCGTCTCCCATTGCGAGCCTTGCGCCTTATGGATCGTCACCGCCGCCCCATGCAGAAACGCCGCCCCCATCGTCGCAGCCGACGCGATGAACGGCTCATCCTCATCCGGGCGCTCAATCTTGATGATCGAGGCGGCGGAAACCTGCGGATCCTCCGCCCCCACCACATGGATCTTCGCAAAGCCCGGACGGTTGCCCGGCCCGAGATAGATCACCTGCGCGCCCTTGATCAGCCCGCGCGCTTCCAGATCAATCCGCTTCTTGCGGTGCTTCAGGGGCAGCTCAATGCCATCACAAATCAACGGCTCCCCCGGCAGCAACTGATCATCCGGCGCACCATGTGCCGACCTAAACGCGGTGATCAACCGGATCCGCGTCGCGTTGCGCCAGACCAGAACCGGGCTGCGCGCCATCAGATCGGCATCGACCCGTTCCGCCCACACCACCCGCTCATCCTTTTTCGACGCCGCCTCCACCATGCGCTCAAACTCATCGAAGCCCAGATTTGGATCACCCAAAGCATGCGCCAAATCCAAGATCGGATTGTCCTGCGCCTGACGGTGAATACGGCTGAGAACCAGCTTGCGCCCCTCGCCCAGACGGTCAAACACCATCTCACCCGACAACCCGACCGGAGCCAACTGCGCCGGATCGCCGAACAGCACCAAAGTCGAGAAAATCTCGCGCAGATCACTCAGCGCGCGTTCGTCCAGCATCGAGGATTCATCGACAAAGCCGATATCCAGCGGCTCCTCGCGCCGCTTCCAGCCCTTGATAAAATCCGAGCCGCGCAAGCCCGCCGCAGCCAAAGCGCCGGGGATTGAGGCGACGTTCTGGTAAAATGCATGCGCGCGGTCCAGCGCCAGTTCGGTCAGCCCTTCGACCACCGGACGCGGGCCTTGGCCCGTCAGCCATTCCGCGATTTTCTCATACTGCGGGTCATAGACCGGGGTGTAGAGAATCCGGTGGATGGTGGTTGCAGGCACGCCGCGCATCCGCAGCACCGAGGCCGCCTTGTTGGTCGGGGCCAAAATCGCCAAGCTGCGGCGTTCCTTGCGCTTTTTCGGCTCGTAATCACCCGAGACCAGATCAACCCCCGCCGCGACCAAGGCTTTGTAAAGACTGGCGAGCAACATGGTCTTACCCGACCCCGCCTTGCCAACCACCGCTAGAACACTTGATTTATCCTCTGGCCGAGGCTCTAGCCCGCCATTGTCCAGATCAATGCCCATGCTGAACAATTCCGCCGAAACGCGGTCATAGGCTTCGGCCTGATCATCGGAAAAGGTCAGCTTCACGGGGGCAAGTTCGGTCATTTGGCGACCATAAGCGAGGTTACGGCCAAGGGCCAGACCTGAACCCAAATGCCGTTTCGCGGGGCATCGAGCCCCTTAAAACGGCGCTGCCGGGGATAGGTTTTGCAACGGTGCCATGCAGGAGATCGCGAGGGGGGCCAGCCCCCCGCTTACGCTCCCCCCGGGATATTTAGGCCAATGTGAAATTGTTGGAGGTTCACACTGGCCCCAATATCCTCGGGGGTGAGGCGGCGGAGAGCCCCCTTCAGCGGTTGAGGCTGGCGTCGAGCGTATCTTCAAAGGTGCGCAACCCGGTGCGGGTGGCTTGCACCAGAACGGCCATATTGCCGGGTTTGTGCTTGTTATTGCGCATCAGCATATGCGCCGCCGGGATTTCCGCCCAGGGGAAAACCTCGGACATGCAGGGGTCAAGCCGCCGTTCGATCATCAGCTTGTTCGCTGCTGCCGCCTGTTTCAGATGCGCGAAATGGCTGCCTTGCAGGCGCTTTTGGTGCATCCACATATAGCGCACGTCAAAGGTGCAGTTGAAACCCGAGGTGCCGGCGCAGATCACCACCATGCCGCCCTTTTTGCACACCAAGGAAGACACCGGGAAGGTCGCCTCGCCCGGATGCTCAAACACCATATCGACGCTGACGCCCTTGCCGGTGATGTCCCAGATCGCCTTGCCGAACTTGCGGGCTTCCTTCAGCCATTCGTTGTATTCCGGCGTGTTCACCGTCGGCAGTTGGCCCCAGCATTTGAAATCCTTGCGGTTGATCACGCCCTTAGCGCCCAAACCCATGACAAACGCGCGCTTGTCTTCTTCCGAGATCACGCCGATCGCATTCGCCCCTGCGGTGTTGATCAACTGGATCGCGTACGACCCAAGGCCCCCCGAAGCGCCCCAGACCAGCACGTTCTGCCCCGGCTTCAGATCATGCGGTTCATGCCCGAACAACATCCGATAGGCGGTGGCGAGGGTCAGGGTGTAGCAGGCCGATTCCTCCCAAGTCAGATGCTTCGGGCGCGGCATCAACTGCTGCGCCTGCACGCGGGTAAATTGCGCGAAGGAGCCGTCGGGCGTCTCATAGCCCCAGATGCGCTGACTGGGCGAGAACATCGGATCGCCGCCGTTGCATTCCTCGTCATCGCCGTCGTCCTGGTTGCAATGCACCACAACCTCATCGCCGACCTTCCAGCGTTTCACCTTGTCACCCACCGCCCAGACGATGCCGGACGCATCCGAGCCTGCGATATGGAACGGCTGCTTATGGCCATCAAACGGGCTGACCGGCACGCCCAAAGCCGCCCAGACGCCGTTGTAATTGACCCCCGCCGCCATCACCAACACCAACACCTCGTTGCTGTCGATCTTCCAAGTATCGACCACCTCGACCTGCATTGCGGTATTCGGCTCACCATGCCGATCTTGCCGGATCGACCAGGCATACATTTTCGCCGGAACATGGCCCAAAGGGGGCATTTCGCCGATCTCGTAGAGATCTTTCACCGGAGCCTCATAGGGGGTGATTGCCGTGCTGGTATCCAAAGCCATCGTTGCCTCCAACAAATGCCGCGCCGCAGAATCGGGACGGGTTGCGGCATTGATAGCGGGCGTTGGCGCAACTTTGCAATAGTCTTGATACGTATTTTGTAATTTTATGTCCGCCGCGTTGCGGCAATTCTACGGTAAAGCCTCCAACCTTTGCAGCACCGGGGCGGCGTAAAAGGCAATCAGCGCGGCAGAACCTTGGGTGATTTGCAAATTCGCGTCGATCAAGCCTCGGTTAATCAGCGGCATGAGGCCTTCGTTCAACGTGACCTCCAGCCCCTGCGGTGGCAGCTTTTGCACAGCCCCTTGCGCCGAAAGCCGCGCCTGCAACGCGGTCACCGCCGTCGTCAGTGCTGCACGATCCGCAGGTTTTTCCAGCAGCGCCGCTGCGACCAAAGGCACCGGCAGCACCGGCACGACCTTGGTGATTTCGGCCATCAGATAGGCGCCCAATTCCTCGGTCGGGGTATGCGGGGCCTCGGCGAGAAAGGCGCGCAACGACACCGGCGGGCCAAAGCCTGCCGCCGTGGTGCCAAAGCCCTTGAAGCGGCCCCGGAATTTACGCCACAGATTATGCAGCAAAAACCCAATGATCGCCAAGGGCTTGCCGCGAAACCTGCGCGTGCCAGCCTCGGCGGCACTGGTTAAAATCCGATCTTCCAGCACCCGGTCATAGGCCAGCCCGACGGGGACAAACACCACATCGCGACCGCCGGGCTCGTAGGCCGAAACGATGTAGCTGAGCAGCCCCATCTTCGCCGCTCCCACCCGACCATCCAAAGACAGCCCGCCCTCGGGGAAAATCGCCTGCGTCGTGCCCTCCGCCGTCGCCATCTGCACATAGCGCGCGAGCACCCGGCGATAGAGCGTGTTGCGGCTGCCGCGCCGGATAAAATACGCCCCCATCGAGCGGATCAGCGCGCTCAGCGGCCAAATCCGCGCCCATTCCCCCACCGCATAGGAAATCGCCGAACGGTTCGCCACCAGCCAGGTGATCAGCACATAATCCATGTTAGAGCGATGATTCATTACGAAAATCACCGTGGCCTTCGGGTCGATATGCGCCAAAGCCGCGTCGACCTTGCCAATCCGCACCCGGTAGGCCAGCCGTGACAGCCAACGCGCCAGCCGGATCGCCACGCCGAAATACAGCGTCGCCGAAAACCCCGGCACGATCTCACGCGCATAACGGCGGGCTTCCTCAAACGCCACCGAACCGGGGACGCCGGTTTCGGCGGCATGATCAGCCACCGCCTCTAACACACGCGGATCATAGGACAATCGCACGATCATGTCCTGCCTGCGCGCCAGTTTGAACAGCTCAATCGGGCGATCCAAGCGACGGTTCAGCCGCGACAGCGCCTTCTCAGCCCGTTTGCGGAAAAACCAGCGCACCGAGGGGAACAGGAAATGCGAGGCAAGAGTGATCGCCGCAAAAGCAAGGATCAGCAGCAGCAGCCAAAAAGGCACGGCGACGGGGTCTGTCATGCCGCAATACTGGCATCCCGCCGCCGTCTTGAAAAGCGCCGTCTTTCAAAGTCAAATTTGTCTCAAATGCCGTCGGGCCGGGGTAAATTCATTCGGTGTAATAATAATCCCCGATCTCGCAGACATTGACGCGGGCCTTTTGCAGCACGCTGCCATCGGAAAACACCGCCTTGAAATCAAACTCGCAATAGCCTTGGGCATTGTCGAAATGCAGTTTCATCGCGCCGCCGTTTGGCAGCGTCGACGACCCCATCACATCGCTGCCCCAGCGCGAGGCCCCGGAATTGGTCGATTGGAACCGCACCAGCGTCAGCCCCGTGTCATTGTGAATCCGCACCGTCCGGTCATAGGCGGCGGCTTGCAGGGTGGTGGCAGCCAAGGCAAGGGCAGCAAGGCTCAGGCGCAGGGGGGTGTTCATGGTATCCTCATCTGGTGGGTTGGCCGGGATGGCATGGGTTGAGGATTGCCGGAACCGCCTGACATTTTCCAATGACAAGGGCTGTCATGTTTGGGCCCTGCAAAATTCCCAGCCTTTCGCCGCAACGCAGCGAATTGACACTTGCGTGAAATTGCGCTTAGTGCTGCACTGACGCAAGAATATTGCCGATGCGATTCAGGAGGCCGAGATGGCGAGCAAAGAAACCCCGTGGTTGTTCCGCACCTATGCCGGGCATTCCACCGCCGCCGCCTCGAATGCGCTCTATCGCAGCAATTTGGCGAAAGGGCAGACCGGGCTGTCGGTGGCTTTCGATCTGCCGACCCAGACCGGCTACGATTCCGATCACGAATTGGCGCGCGGTGAGGTCGGCAAGGTTGGCGTTCCCATCAACCATCTGGGTGATATGCGGGCCTTGTTCAAAGATATCCCATTGGAACAGATGAACACCTCGATGACGATCAACGCCACAGCGCCGTGGCTGCTGGCGCTGTATATCGCCGTCGCCGAAGAACAGGGCGCCGATGTAGCGGCCCTGCAAGGCACGGTGCAGAACGACATCATCAAAGAATACCTCTCACGCGGCACCTATATTGCCCCGCCGAAAGCCAGTCTGCGGATGATCACCGATGTGGCGGCCTATACCCAAAAGCACCTGCCAAAATGGAATCCGATGAACGTTTGTTCCTACCATTTGCAGGAAGCAGGCGCGACGCCGGAACAGGAACTCGCCTTTGCCCTCGCCACCGCCTGTGCCGTGCTGGATGATCTAAAAGGTAAAGTATCTGCCGAAGATTTCCCCAATATGGTCGGCAGAATATCGTTTTTTGTCAATGCTGGCATTCGCTTTGTCACCGAGCTCTGCAAAATGCGCGCCTTCGTGGACCTTTGGGATGAGATTTGCCTGACCCGTTACGGCATCGCCGAGGCCAAATATCGCCGCTTCCGTTACGGCGTGCAGGTCAACTCCTTGGGCCTGACCGAACAACAACCGGAAAACAACGTCTACCGCATCCTGATCGAAATGCTGGCGGTGACTTTGTCGAAAAAAGCCCGGGCCCGTGCGGTACAACTGCCCGCCTGGAACGAAGCTTTGGGCCTGCCGCGCCCCTGGGATCAGCAATGGTCTTTGCGGATGCAGCAAATCCTCGCTTACGAGACTGACCTGCTGGAATATGACGACCTGTTCGACGGCAACCCGGCGATTGACCGCAAGGTTGAGGCGCTGAAAGACGGCGCGCGGGCGGAACTGGCGCAGATCGACGCGATGGGGGGGGCCGTCGCCGCCATCGACTATATGAAAGGTCGGTTGGTCGAGGCGAACGCCGAGCGCATCGCCAAGATTGAATCGAAAGAAACCACCGTGGTTGGCGTCAACCGTTGGGTTGAGACCACGCCCAGCCCGCTGACTGCGGGTGACGGGTCGATCATGGTGTCAGACCCCAAAGCCGAGGCCGACCAAATCACCCACCTCACCGCATGGCGCAGCGCCCGCGATGAAGCCGCCGTGCAAACCGCCCTCACCGCTTTGCGGGCTGCTGCCGCTTCGGGCGCAAACATCATGCCCGCCTCTATCGCTTGCGCCCGCGCCGGGGCCACCACCGGCGAATGGGGCCTGATGGTGCGATCTGCCTTCGGCGAATACCGCGCGCCTACGGGGGTTTCCCGCCACCCGTCGAACCGCACCGAAGGGCTGGAGCCGATCCGCGAAGCCGTGCAGATCCTGTCGGCGAAACTCGGTCGCCCGCTGAAGTTTCTGGTGGGAAAACCGGGACTTGACGGTCACTCCAATGGGGCCGAACAAATCGCCGCCCGCGCCCGCGATTGCGGCATGGATATCCACTACGAAGGCATCCGCCTGACACCTGCCGAGATCGTGGCGGCTGCCGTGGACCAGAAGGCCCATGTGGTCGGCCTGTCGATCCTGTCGGGCAGCCATATCCCGCTGATCACCGAAGTGCTGGAGCGGATGCGCGCGGCGGGTCTTGCCGACACGCCCTTGGTTGTGGGCGGGATTATCCCCGAAGACGACGCGGCCTCCCTTCGCGCCATGGGGGTCTCCGCTGTGTACACGCCCAAGGATTTCGAGCTGAACCGCATCATGCTGGATATCGTGGGCCTTGTGGACCGCGCCGATATGGCTGCCGAATAGCCCGATTTCCTGACGATTTCTCGTCAAGCCCGCCAATCGCTTGCGCTAGATCAAAGTTTTAGCACCCCATTGGGGCAATCTGTCGGCAACAGCATTTGTTGGAGACAAGCATGTTCGAACGGATCAAGTCGCTGGTGGACCACTGGCACCAGATGAATGAAGTTGAATCCCTGTCCGCGCGTGATCTGGATGATCTGGGCATGACGCGCGATCAGGTTCTGGCTTTCGTGCGGATGCCGCATGACGTTCCGGACCGCGTTGCCGCCATGGCCCATATCTTCGGGCTGTCTGAAAAGCAGATCAAAGCCGACCATGAGGCCTATGTGGATCTGCTTTACACCTGCGGCAATTGCAAAGAACGTGGCGCCTGTGCGCTGGTTCTGGAACGTGGCGAACTCTCGCGGCCCTCGGATGCCGACTTCTGCATGAACAAGCATAACTTCGCCGGACATGCCGTCGCCTGACCTGCCTGCGCCCCTGCGGTAAAATCATATCCGGCCCGCATGTTCCGGCATGCAGGGCCGGTTTCAAGTTCAGCGACAGTCTCTCTGCCAAGTAACCGGAATCCGTGGCACTCCGGATGCCCAGCAACGCGATCTCCTGCGGCGGTGGTCCTGCAAGAACGGCTCTGGTCCGAAGGCTGTTTCAAGACTGATCCAACAGGGGTGACGGTCTGACTCCGCTTCCCCCTGCGCCTGCCTTGGTCTAGCCTGCGCCGATATTCAGGATCGGAGAGCAAGCCATGAACTTCCACATCGGTGCCAAAGCCGGCGACATTGCCGAAACCGTATTGCTGCCCGGGGACCCCTACCGAGCCCGCTGGGCCGCGCAAAAATTTCTGGAAAATCCGGTGCTTGTGAACGAAGTGCGCGGGATGCTCGGCTATACCGGCACCTACAAGGGCAACCGCGTGACCATCCACGGCTCGGGCATGGGGATGCCGTCGCTGTCGATCTATGCCAACGAACTGATCCGCGACTATGGCGCGCAAACCCTGATCCGCATCGGCTCGGCAGGCGCGTTGCAACCGCATGTCAATGTGCGCGACGTGGTTCTGGCCCAGACCGCCAGCACCAACGGCAGCCCCTCGCGGTCGATCTTCAAGGAACTGAACTTTGCCCCCTGCGCGGATTTCGGCCTGCTGGTGGCGGCGCACAAGGCCGCGCTTGGCATCGGCGTTCCGGTGCATGTCGGCGGCATCTATTCCTCGGATACGTTCTATGACGAACGGCAGGATCTGTCCGATCAGCTTCAGCGCCACGGCACCCTTTGCGTCGAGATGGAGGCGGCGGAACTCTATCACCTTGCCGCCCGCTATGGCCGCCGCGCCTTGGCGGTACTGACGATCTCGGACCACATCCTGACCCATGAGGCGCTGCCCGCAGACCAACGCGAAACCAGCTTTGGCGCTATGGTCGAAGTGGCGCTCGAGGCGGCTTTCGCCTGACCTCGACGGTATAAAGAACGCCCCCCAACCCATAGGAGTCGCAATGAAATACCGCCCTCTTGGCACCGGCGGACCGATGGTTTCCGCCATCGGTCTGGGCTGCATGAGCTTTGGCGGCGCCTTCGGCCCGACCACCAAAGAGGCCAGCTTTCGCTGCCTAGACGCCGCCTATGACCATGGGCTGACTTTTCTGGATACCGCCAATATCTATGGCATGGGCCTGTCGGAAGCAACTTTGGGTGAATGGCCCGGCTTGCACAAATCGAACATTTCGATTGCCACGAAAGCCAGTATCATCAACGGCCCCCCGCGCCGATTTGATAATTCTGAAAACCACTTGCGGACAGAACTTGAGTCTTCCCTGAAACGACTTGGCGTCGATCATGTGGATTTATTCTACATTCATCGCCGCGAAGAGACCCGCCCGATCGAAGAGGTCGTCCTGACCATGACCCGCCTGATCGACGATGGCCTGATCGGCGGCTATGGGCTTTCCGAGATTTCCCCCGGCACCTTGCGCCGCGCCCATGCGGTGTGTCCCTGCCGCGCGGTGCAGAACGAATATTCGCTGTGGAGCCGCCAACCCGAACTGGGCCTGATCCAGACCTGTGCCGAATTGGGCGTGGCTTTCGTTCCGTTCTCGCCCTTGGGTCGCGGCGTGTTCGGGCGCGAGATCATCGACCCCGCGACCCTGCCCGGCACCGATTTCCGTCTGCAAATCCCAAGGTTCCAAGACCCCGACTGGTCGCTGAACCTGACTAGACTGAACGCCTTCCGCAGCTTCGCCCAAGACGCAGGGATGACCCCTTCTGCGCTGGCGCTGGCCTGGATTCTGGATCAAGGCCCGCACCTGATCCCGATCCCCGGCACCCGCAGCGCCGATCACCTGTCAGACTGGATCACCGCCGCCGACACGCCCCTATCCGCCGAACTCCGCGCAGGGCTTGCCAAAGTCCTGCCCGCAGGCTGGGCCTATGGCGACCGCTACAACCTGACCCAGGCCAGCACCGTCGAACGCTACTGCTGACCCCCGATCCTCTTCGCTCAAATATCCTCGGGGGGTGAATTGGCGCAGCCAAGAGGGGGGCAGAGGGCCCCCCCTTTCTTTCCGCAAAACCTACCGCCCGTGGCTGCGGTCATAACCGCTTGCTGCAGGCCCGTGCCAACCAGCCGGTGCCGACAGCGGCCTGAACACCTCGACCAGCAGCGGATGGCAGGCGGCTGTGTCCGAGGAATGCTCGGACGAACAATCGCCGCCCGGGCAGGCGGACAAGCCGCCGATCAGATCTATCTCGGCAAAGAATTCAAGGTAATCCCCCACCCGCACCGGACTTGCCTTCATGAAATACTGCCCCGTATCACGGGTGAAACCGGTACACATGAACACGTTCAGCACATCATGCACATGCCATTCCGCCTGCGCCAAGGGCAGACCCGTGCGGTCGGCCAGCGCCCGCGTCAGGTTGGAATGGCAGCAATGGTGATACTGCCCGCCCGACAGCAGATTATGCGTGTAAGGATCGCAGCGCGTGCCGATCACGTCATGCACCGATCCGCCAAAGCTATCGAACCCATACCAGTCCAGTGTATCTTCGGTGATCAGCGCCATCGACCGCAGATGCGGCAGGTTCGACCACATCCGATCCCCCGCCGACAGATGCGTGCCATGCAGCGCGCGGGTCTTGCCCGAGAAGAACCGCTCGGACAGATCATCGGCGTTCCACAGGTTCAGATCGCCCACCTGCGGCCCGTCCACGCTGCTGATGCGAAAGAAATGCCCCGCCGGCACATCAAAACAACGGGCATCGCGTGCGGGGACCAGCACTTCGGCCACGCGGGTCCAGCCCGCGCGGGCCGCCATATATGGCGCAAGATCGGGGCGCGGCAGGCCTTCGACCGGATAGCAGATCACCGGACGGATGGCCTTGCGGGCGGCGGCATCCTCGGGAGCGGCATGGGCGGGGTGGTCTGGTTTCATCTGCGTCTCCGTTCTTCAGGCTTTTGTGACGGGGCAAAGGCGCAAGGTCAACGCCCGCGCAAACACTGGCGCGGTTCGTGCGCCAGCCCCGGATCACACAACGCGCCACAACTGGCACAGCGATAGGTGCTTGGCCCAAGGCTACGGTCAAGCCGCCAGCGACAAGCACGGGTCAGGCTTGACCCGCGACGGGCCAACCAAAGATAGCCAAAGACCGAAAGGCCCAACAACAGCAACAGGATAGGCATCACCGAACCATGCCATGACCACAGCCACGGTGAAAGCCGAAAACCCTGTCAAGTCGCGGGGCGACGCCCTGCGGCCTTTGCCGGAACGCCCTTAGCCAAAGGCCTCGACCAAGGCCGGAACCGCAGGCCGTGCCACAGCCCAAGCCGGAAACGGGATTGGACGCATGCGCTCACGCCGGGCGCGCGAGAATTCGGCCGGCATCTTCAGCACGCCGTAAAGCCGCCCGTCCTCGTCGTTGCGATAGGCCTCGCCCAGACGTTCGACATCATAGCCGACTTGACGCATCGCCCGCATGAAGGGCAGCGGCGACAGGCTGATCAGCGTATCCGCCCCGTTGTTCCGCGCCATTTCCACCAGACCGTCAACGATCAGCGTCAGACATTCGGTGCGCTCGGCCGCCGTGGTCAGATCGTCCGAGATCACCAACCGCGTGCATTCCCATACCAAGGGCGATGCGATTTCCACCGACATCACCTGCGGCGGGATATGCGGCAGTTTGCCCGAATGGGCGTCGCGCAGCATATAGGTATGCTCGCCCCATGTGGCGGTTGTGGCCATGGCGCGCGCCCCCCCCACCACCTGCCCATCCATCACCGCGACAGAATAATGGGCCAGCGGCGTGTCATACTGGTCCATCTCCAGCCGGTCATTATGCGGCACATCCCAGCCAAGGGTGTCGACGAACATCTTCTTGCGAAGGGCCAGAAAGTCCACAAAGGCACTTCCATGGCGGTGAAGGTCACAAAAATCGAAGGTAATTCCGTGCATGATTATCTCCCCAATGCAGGTTCTGCGGCAGCGTTCTTTCAAGGTAATGCCCCGAAAGTTGATTTGCCTTAGAAAAAACACCCTTTAGGTAGAAACCCCCTAGGATTCCCTATCCAAAAGTCAGTGCCCTGTCAGAGAATGCGA
>CAYLYV010000140.1:0-12459 GCA_964387655.1 uncultured Cypionkella sp.
CGGCACCACGGATCACGTCGGTGTCATGGATGTGGGCAAAGAAGAACTGGCAATCCGTGAAACGAAAAAAGTGGGCATCCCGGTAGTCGGCATCGTTGACACCAACAACTCGCCCAAAGGCGTGGATTACGTGATCCCCGGCAACGACGACGCGGCACGTGCGATCCAGCTGTATTGCGAACTGATCGCCAAAGCGGCTTTGGATGGCATGTCGGCGCAAATGGGCGCTGCTGGCATCGACCTTGGCGCTTTGGAAACCGCACCGGAAGAAGAAGCCATCGCTGACGCCTAAGCGGCTGCTCACGCGACTGTTACACGGCGGGGATACGGCTTAGGCCGGTTTCCCGCCGAACTCATTTCTCGAATTTCAGGAGAATACCATGACCGTCACCGCACAAATGGTAAAAGAACTGCGCGACAGCACCGGCGCAGGCATGATGGATGCGAAGAAAGCCTTGGTCGAAACCAATGGCGATATGGAAGCTGCGGTCGATTGGCTGCGCACCAAGGGCCTCGCGAAAGCCGCCAAGAAAGCTGACCGTGTGGCCGCCGAAGGTCTGGTTGGCATCGCCGTTTCCGGCGGTCGTGGCGTCGCGGTTGAGATCAACTCGGAAACCGACTTCGTTGGCAAAAACGCTGACTTCCAGGCGATGGTGCATAACGTCACCAAAACCGCGTTCCGCGCGAAAGACGTCGAAGAGCTGAAAAACGCCGACCTTGCAGGTCAGCCGGTGCATGTTGTGATCTCGGAAGCTGTGGCGACCATTGGCGAAAACATGAACCTGCGCCGCATGGCCTCGATTGAGGGCGATCACGTCGCCGCTTACGTGCACAACTCGGTCGCTGACGGTCTGGGCCGCATCGGCGTGCTGGTTGCGATCAAAGGCAGCGAGCATACCTTCGCCAAGCAAGTCGCAATGCACGTCGCGGCCACCAACCCGCTGGCTTTGTCCGAAGCCGATCTTGACCCGGTTGTGGTCGAGCGTGAATTGGCGGTGCAAACCTCGAAAGCTTTGGAAGAAAACGCAGCCTCGGCCAAACCGAAGCCCGATGCGGTGATCCAGAACAACATCATTCCCGGCCGGATGAAGAAATTCTTGGCTGAGAACACCCTGATGGGCCAGATGTTCGTGATGAACCCCGATATCACCGTCGCTGAGGCTGCAAAGCAGGCTGGCGTTGAGATCCTCGGCTTCGTCCGCATGGGCGTTGGCGAAGGCATCGAGAAGAAAGAAGAAGATTTCGCGGCAGAAGTTGCGAAAATGGTTTCGGCCTGATCTTCTGGCGATCTTTTGGGGCAGGGGGCTGGTGGCAACACCGGCCCTTTTGCTTTTACTGGCACCAGATAAAGAAAAGACGGCACAGCTCCGGGGGCTGTGCCGTCCTGCGCCACACCACGGGGATGAGGATCAGCGCATCGGGTGGCACCGCGGCCTGAATAAGCCGCAATGCCAGTCTGGGGCAGGGGGAGCGCCCCAAAATTGTGCAGGGATGTCCTGTCTGAAAATGCAAACCGACATCGCCTGCTGTCCCAAAGGCCGAAGCCTCCACTCACGGAACAACATTAGAATGTCAGCTTACGCAACGTCAGCCTAGTCGGGGAATCCTTACCTTGCGGCCACCGGAACAGGGCTGGCATCGCTCGGATTGCGCTGAAAAATCAGGTTCATAAGGGCGGCCTTCGCCACGGCTTGCGCCGTGGTGTCCACCGATAAAGTTTCCCGCGCCAGCCGCAAATGCTTTTCCACCATGGCCGCCGATACGCCCATCAACAGCGCCACATCCTGACTGGTCTTGCCATCGGCGACCCATTCCAACGCCTCGCGCTGCCGTGTGGTCAAGGCGCGGCGGCGGTTGGAAAACGGCAACTGAATCAGCCGCAGATGCAACATATTGGCGACGGCCAGCAACTCATCATGCTTCTCGGCAAAGAGCGCATCTACGGCTTCCACGCTGATCCCTGGATCAGCGATCAGCCCCAAAGCGCCCTTGGCACGGGCCGAGGTTTCGGGAAAACTGATGGAAATTCCGGCGGTTATGCCCATGGCGACGTTGTGCTTCACCGTCTCCATTTCCTCGGCACTCAGCTTGCCCGCCAGCATCGCGTCGCGCACCCATGTCCAGGTGCAGGCACCTTCGTTGTTCTGCGCCCAGCGAAACGCCGGGGTTTTGGCATAGAACCCATTGCGGAAATAGCCCTTGGCATAGGCCTCCGACCCTGTGGTCAGAAACAGCGCATCATCCGGGTCGCCGATGGTGCGGGTCGCGCGGAACCGGGTGAAACCATAGTTCACCAGCCCAAACCCCAGCGAGGCAAAATACCGCGCCGCCAGCCGCCAGACATCGTCGGCACTGGTGCTTTGCGCAATATTCACCAACAGCGCATAACCTGCTGTCACGATCTGTCCTGTCCGGCTGTATCCCCGCCCTGATCCATAGGCGCTTCTCCGCCGCAAGTCGAGAAAAATGCAGGGCAGGGTTGTGCGCTCAGGCTGTGGCCGCCGCCCGGATTGCGGCGATGTTCACACCATAGGGTGCGGGATTGTCCACCGAACCGCCCTTGAACACCGCAGAGCCCGCGACCAGAACATCCGCGCCCGCCGCCACAACCAGCGGAGCGGTTTCCACCGTCACGCCGCCGTCAATCTCAATATGAATAGGCCGATCCCCAATCATCTTGCGCAACGACCGCACCTTATCCAGCTGCGAATGGATGAACTTCTGCCCACCAAAGCCCGGATTGACCGTCATTACGCAGACCATATCCACCAGATCGAGCAGATGCGCCACAGCCTCAATTCCCGTACCCGGATTGATCGCCAGCCCGGCCTTTTTCCCCGTCGCCCGAATGGCTTGCAAGGTGCGGTGAATGTGCGGTCCAGCCTCCAGATGCGCCGAGATCAGATCGGCACCGGCCGCAGCAAACGCCTCAATATAAGCGTCCACCGGAGCAATCATCAGATGCACATCCATGAAACCCTTGATATGCGGCCGGATCGCCGCGCAGGTCGCAGGCCCAAAAGTGATGTTCGGCACGAAATGCCCATCCATCACATCAACATGCACCCAATCCGCGCCTTGCGCCTCAATCGCACGACATTCCGCACCAAAATTGGCAAAGTCCGCCGCAAGGATAGAGGGCGCGATCTTGATCTGGCGGCTGAAGGTCATGGCAGGTTCCATCTGGGACAACTTGCGGGTTCATAGGCGTTTTGGCGGCTCTGGTCCAGCCCTAGATGGCATTTACATTACATAATATTGATTATAGGATAAATAGACATACCGCAACAGCACCACACCCTGCTCAACAAATTCACGATTTAAGTGAAATGGTGCACCCAGCACGATTCGAACGTGCGACCTTCGCCTTCGGAGGGCGACACTCTATCCAGCTGAGCTATGGGTGCCTGTGATTGCTATAGCCGTTACCGCCTTGGGCTGCAACGCGAAATCAGCCAAAAAGTTCGTGACAGAGCTCCAAAGCCGAGATCAGCGCGTCGACTTCCTCGGGAGTGTTGTAAAGCCCGAACGACGCCCGGCAAGTAGCGCCCACACCGAAATGCTGCATCAACGGCATCGCACAATGCGTGCCCGCCCGCACCGCAATGCCGCGCTTGTCGAGCACAGTCGAGATATCATGCGCATGTGCCTGACCTTGCAGCGTAAAAGAGAAAATCGCGCCCTTGGTTTCCGAGGTGCCCTGCACCGTTAACCAGTTCAATCCAGCCAGTTTCGCCCTCGCATAGTCACGCAAACTCCGCTCATGGGCGGCAATATTTTCTATGCCAAGGCCTGACAAATAGTCCAGCGCCACGCCCAACCCGATCTGCGGCACAATACCCGGTGTGCCGGCCTCAAACTTCATCGGCGGATCGTTGTAGGTGACACTGTCGCGTGTCACCTCGCGGATCATATCACCACCGCCGAGGAACGGCCGCATCTCGGCCATCCGATCGGCCTTGATGAAGATCGCGCCGGAACCGCTTGGCCCGTATAGCTTATGTCCGGTAATGGCATAGAAATCACAGCCAATCGCCTGCACATCCACCGTGCTGTGCACCGCCGCTTGACTGCCATCGACCAGCACCGGCACTCCCCGCGCCTGCGCGCCCCGGCAGATTGCGGTCACATCAACAATGGTGCCTAACACATTGGACATATGGGTAATTGCGATCAACTTGGTGCGCGGCGTGATCGCATCCAGCACCGCTTGCGGATCGAGATCCCCCTTGGCATCGACCTCGACCCATTTCAACACCACGCCCAAGCGTTCGCGCAGAAAATGCCAGGGCACGATATTGGCGTGATGCTCCATGATCGACAGCACGATCTCATCGCCGGCCTGAAACCGCGGTGCCGCCCAAGCGTAGGAAATCAGATTGATGCCCTCAGTCGCCCCGGTGGTGAAGACAATCTCATGCTCGGAGCCTGCGTTCAGAAACCGCGCGATCTTGCCGCGTGTGGCCTCATACTTGTCGGTCGCAAGATTAGAAAGGTAGTGCAAGCCCCGGTGAACATTGGCATATTCCATAGAATAGGCTTGGGTCACCGCGTCAATCACCACCTGCGGTTTTTGCGCCGAGGCCCCATTGTCCAAATAGACCAGCGGCTTGCCATTGACCTGCCGCGCCAAGATCGGGAAATCGCTGCGAATTTTCGCGATATCATACATGATCAGCCTTTCATCCCCATCAGGGCCACCGTCAACACCGCCATCGCAAACGCCAGCACAAACACCGTGGCGATCAGGCCAAACAGCACTTTGCCGGCCGAGGCAAAGCCATGCAATTCGGCGATAAAACTCGCCAAGACCCAGAGAAACAACACCAACCCGAACAGGCCCAAAGCGGCGGCCAGCGACGGCGACAGCACCACCAATACAATCTGCGCCAGTTGCAAAAGGCAGAGCAGTACCTCGGTCCAGGCGATCAAAACCAGCGCGTCGGTCAAGCGGCCACTGCCGCCGAACATCCGCCCGATGCCTTGCACCAGCATCGCCATCACCAGCATCACAAGGCCTTGCAGCACCGCGACTTGCAACGGATTTTTGAACATCATCAGGAGGTTAGGGTCAATCTGCTCGGGTGCAACCAACATGGAAACCCCCGTCAATCCCGCCGAAATCACCGCCATCAAGGCAATAGCAAGAAAGGCCGTTGAGGATGGTAACTGCCAATCCAGCAAGCGCCGGGCGGCGCTGCGCGGGCTCTGCAGGCTTTGTTGCAGCAACAGCGTCAGATCAGCCTGCATCGCCACGCTCCGCTTCCCATAACATCGACATCCAGATCCACAGAAACCCCAAACCAACCAGCGCCGCCACCAGATTGGCTTGCAGACCTGGTCCGATCATCCCGGCAACCAACCCTTGCAGCAGCATCCCCGGCGTCACCGCCAGCAATGCTGCGAACAGGGCCAACCTCGCCGTGTAATAGCTGCCCTGCCCGCGCATTGCCATGAAAACCCAACGACTTACTGCTGCCAGCAGATACCAGAACGGGATCGACGCCAGCAGCGCCAGCCCGGACGCCACCAGCCGCTGCACCATCGGCACCTGCGGCTGCAACACCGTTTGGCGCGACAAGAATGGCCAGAGCGACACGAAGGCCAGCAGCAGAAACGCCACCAGCAGACTGAACGCAAACGGTTCGGACTTCGGGCGCTGCAAATGCCGCCGCATCACCGCTTTCGGCCGCCGCCACGCCTGCACAATGTCGGTTGTGACTGACATTCAATGCTCGTGACGCGCCAGCCAGCTTTGCAGCCGCTGCCGGATATCTTCCGAGATCACCTCGTCCTCGATCTCCGCGATTGCTTCGGCCAAAAACGCCAGCACCAGCAAGGATTGTGCAGCCCGCAACGGCACTCCGCGCGAGCGCAGATAGAACAAAGCCGTCTCATCAATCGCGCCCGAGGTCGAGCCGTGGCTGCATTTCACATCGTCGGCGTAGATTTCCAGCTCAGGTTTCGCCAAAAACTGGCTGTCGCCATCCAGCATCAGCGCCTGACTGATCTGATAACCATCGGTCTTCTGCGCGCCCTGCTTCACCAGAATTTTGCCCTGAAACACGCCGACCGCGCCGTTTTTCAGCACTTTCTTGAACACCTGACGGCTTTCGCAACGCTCGGCGGCATGGGTGATGAACACGGTATCATCATGATGGAAATCGCCATCGCCCAAAGCCGCACCCGCGACATGCGCCACCGAATCCGAGCCCAGCAGCTCCAGCACCGCATCATTGCGGGTCAGTCGGCCATTGGCGGTCAGGGTGAAGGATTTGAACGCGGCATTGTGGCCAATGCGGGCGAACAGATGTGTGGCGGCTTGGCGGGTATGCGCCCTCCCCTGCGCGCGGATATGGTGGAAGCGCGCACCATCGGCGACCTCAACCTCCATCACATGGTTAAAACGCGCCGCAGCCGCTCCGTTCTCCAGAATGGTAACTTCCGCGCCGGATTCGACCTTAATGCAGTGATGCAAGATCGCATCGGAACTCTCTGATTTATGTTGATAAATCAGCGAAATCGGTTTGGATGGCATCTGCGTCACCCGGATCAGCAGCCCTTCCGTCGCGAAGGTCGTATTCAGCGCCGCAAAAGGCCGCTGCACCGGGCTTTGGCCACGCGCTTCCAGAACACCATAAAGCCCGCTCGCCCAGTGAATATCGGCCTCAGCCGCCGCAGACAGCCGCTCAATCTGCACACCCTCCAACGCCAAAGCATCGGACTGGCTGGCGTCAAACACGCCATCGACAAACACGATTTTCAATCGATCCACGCCGCCGAACGGTGCAGGTTCGTCACCCGGATCGAACAGAGTGACCGGGGCGGCCTCGACGGCATTCAGCCCGGTGGGATCGGTATAGCGCCAATATTCATCGCGCTTGCCGGGCAGCCCCATCGCGGTCAGACGCGCCAAAGCCTCGGTGCGCGCAGCGCCAAGCCAGCCCTGCGGCGCAAAGCTTAAAGCGGCAATCCGCGTCTGCAAGGCATCCTGCTTTGATTGCAAAACCGCCATCAGACATCCTCCGCCAACAGGTCCGCATAGCCGTTGTTCTCGACCTCAAGCGCCAATTCCGGCCCGCCGGTTTTGATGATCCGCCCCGCCGCCATGATATGCACGAAATCGGGTTTGATATGGTCCAGAAGCCGTTGATAATGCGTGATAACAAGGAACGAACGCCCTGCCCCGCGCAAGGCATTGACGCCTTCCGCCACCAGCTTCATCGCATCAACATCCAGCCCGGAATCCGTCTCATCCAGAATGCACATCTTCGGTTCCAGCATCGCCATCTGCAGGATTTCGTTACGCTTTTTCTCACCGCCCGAAAAGCCGACATTGACCGGGCGCTTCAGCATTTCTGCATCGATTTTTAGCGTTTTCGCCTTTTCCCGCACCAGTTTCAGGAAGTCACCGGCCGAGATTTCCGGCTCACCGCGCGCCTTGCGCTGCGCATTCACTGCGGTGCGCAGGAAAGTCATGTTGCCGACGCCAGGGATTTCTACCGGGTACTGGAACGCCAGAAACAACCCCGCCGCAGCCCGCGCTTCCGGCTCCATCTCCAGCAGTTCCTGGCCCTCCAGCTTGGCGGAGCCTTCCGTCACCTCATAGCCATCACGGCCCGACAGCACATAAGACAGCGTCGATTTGCCCGAGCCATTCGGCCCCATGATCGCATGCACTTCGCCGGGCCCAATCGACAGGGTCACGCCGCGCAGGATCACCTTATCTTCTTCTTCAAGTTTCACATGCAGGTTGTTGATTTCCAGCATTCTTTGTCCTTCAGGCAAGGCGCGCGTCAGTTGGCGCGCAAATAGGTTTGCAAAATCCACAGCAGCCGATCGGCTGGAATGGGGGTCGGGGTCAGCTCGAAGCGCGCCATGCGACCGATCATTTCAACCGGTTTGGCCAAAGCTTCGACCTCGTGATAGGCGGGTCTGTCGATGTAATCATCCCACAGCACCGTGGTGGGTTGTCTGATCTTGAACAGCACCGACAGGAAGCAAGCCGGGCGGAATCGACCATCAATCAGCACGACATCTGGATGAACAAACTCGGGCAAGTCCCAGACAGATAACGAATATCCCGGCCACTTTCGAAACTGCTCCTCGGTCTGCGGAAAGCCCCAAGCCTTGGTGCGCCCGACCTTGCCGTGATGCATCAGCACGGGCGACGCGGTCTGATTGGCGTCGAAATAGCTCCGCATCCCGGCCAACCATTTCACATCGCTTTCCACCGAGAAAATCTTCTTTTCGGGCAGTTCTGACGCAATCACCGTCGAGCCACCCGAGCCATATTCCAAGATCACCCGCGCCCGGCCAAAATGCTCCCGCACCGCCGCTTCTTCAGCGGGCGGCAGCGTGATCACCGGGCGTGAAAAGTCTTGTCCGTCAGCCACTTAGCCCACCGAGCCTTCCAGAGATATCGCAACCAGACTCTGCGCTTCCATCGCAAATTCCATCGGCAAAGCCTGCAAAACTTCCTTGCAGAAGCCGTTCACCACCAAAGCAACCGCCTCTTCCTCATCCATCCCGCGCGAGCGGCAATAGAACAGCTGATCGTCGTCGACCTTGCTGGTGGTCGCCTCATGCTCCACCCGGCTGGAATTGTTCTTTACCTCGATATAGGGCACCGTGTGCGCGCCGCATTTATCGCCGATCAGCAGGCTGTCACACTGGGTATAGTTGCGGCTGTCGGTGGCTTTCGGGTGCATCGACACGAGGCCACGATAGGTATTCTGCGCCCTGCCCGCCGATATGCCCTTGGAAACAATACGCGATTTGGTGCGCTTGCCCAAATGCACCATCTTGGTGCCAGTGTCGGCTTGCTGCGCGTTGTTGGCGATGGCAATCGAGTAGAACTCGCCTTGGCTGTCATCGCCGCGCAGGATGCAGGACGGATATTTCCAGGTGATCGCCGAACCGGTTTCCACCTGCGTCCACATCACTTTCGCCCGGTCCCCCCGGCAATCGGCGCGTTTGGTCACGAAGTTGTAGATGCCGCCCAAGCCATTTTCATCGCCCGGATACCAGTTCTGCACCGTCGAGTATTTCACCTCGGCATCTTCCAAAATCACCAGCTCCACCACCGCTGCGTGCAGCTGATTGGTGTCGCGTTTTGGTGCCGTGCAGCCTTCCAAGTAGCTGACATAGCTGCCTTTATCGGCAATGATCAGCGTGCGTTCAAACTGCCCGGTGTTCTCGGCATTGATGCGGAAATAGGTCGAAAGCTCCATCGGGCAGCGGGTGCCTGGCGGGATGTAGACAAAGGAACCATCCGAAAATACCGCCGAATTCAGCGTCGCAAAGAAGTTATCCGACTGCGGCACCACCGAGCCGATGTATTTTTTCACCAGTTCCGGGTGATCCTTGATCGCCTCGGAAATCGAGCAGAAAATCACCCCGGCTTTCGCCAGTTCCGCTTTGAACGTGGTGCCCACCGACACGGAATCGAACACCGCATCCACCGCAACCTTACGCTCACCCATGGTTTCAGCGCCTTCGACACCAGCCAGAATAAGCTGTTCTTTCAAGGGGATGCCAAGCTTCTTATAGGTCGCCAAAATCTTCGGGTCGACCTCATCCAAAGACTTCGGCTTCACCGCCATGCTTTTCGGTTTGGCGTAGTAATACTGATCCTGATAGTCGATTTTCGGATAGTGCAGCATCGCCCAATGCGGTTCTTCCATCTGCACCCAGCGGCGATACGCGGTCAGACGCCATTCGAGCATCCATTCGGGTTCTTCATTCTTCGCCGAAATCAACCGCACGATGTCTTCCGATACGCCCTTCGGCGCGTAATCCATCTCGATCTCGGTCGACCAGCCGTATTTATAGGTGCCAGACATCGCGTGGACGGTCTCAATGGTCTCGCGATCCACCCCGTCACGCACTTCCAGATCCAGATCAGCCATCGTCATCTTCCTTTTATCCCAAGGCGTTGCCGCCTAAAGTTCACGCGACGCGCGAACGTATCCGTTTGTAGTCTCGCGCCCACACCTCGGCAAAGCGCAGAACTTGGGCCTCCGTCATATCGGGCCCGAGCGAGATACGGATCGCCTGACCCGCCGCAGCCTCGTCATATCCCATCGCCTTCAGCACCCGACTGACGCGCACTTTGCCGCTGGAGCAGGCAGACCCCGCCGAGACAGCAAAACCTGCAAGATCCATCGCCATCACCTGCGTCTCACCCTTCCAGCCGGGCGCGATCATGTTCAACGTGTTCGGCAGCCGTTTCGCACCATTCCCGACTGAAATAGTCTCAAAGCCCAAGGCGGACAATGCTGAATCTAGAATATTTCTAATTTCCGCCACCCGCTCCCAAACTCCATCCGCCAGATCCCGCGCAGCAGCCTCTGCCGCCGCCGCAAAACCCGCAATGCCGATCAGATTTTCGGTGCCAGCCCGCCTGCCCATTTCCTGCCCACCGCCTTTAAGCTGCGAGGCCACGTCCAGCCCTCGCCGCAGCACCAAAGCGCCGACACCCTTCGGCCCGCCCAGCTTATGCGCCGAGACCAGACCCATCTCACACCCCAGCCAGTTGAACGCCAAGGGCAGCTTGCCAAAGCCTTGCGTCAGATCGGAAACCGCCAGACCGTCGGGCAAATCCTGCACCACGCCGGTTTCGGAATTCGCCAGTTGCAGCGCGCTGCGGGCAGGCTCCAACACCGTCACCCGGCCATCCGAATCCACCGCCAACCCAGTCTCACACCAAGCCGAAACCGCCTCATGCTCGACCGCCGCACACCTCAGTCCGCGCCCCGCGCAGGCCAACGCCGCAGCTTCGGTCGCCCCGGAGGTAAACACGATATCCGCCCCCTCTGCCCCCAAAGCGCGCGCAATCTGCCCCCTCGACCGCTCCATCAACGCCTTCGCCGCCCGCCCCTCGGCATGCACCGAGGACGGGTTGCCCACCACCTCCATCGCCGCAATCATCGCGGCGCGCGCTTCAGGGCGCAGCGGCGTGGTCGCGTTCCAATCAAGGTAAATCCGGCTCATTCGTCCACCACATCCACCACCCGGAACAGCGCAGGCACGGCAGGGCACGGCGTCATCACATTGCCGATCACGTCCGAGAGGCGCGTCTGGTGCAAGAACACATAGACATGCGCTGAAAGCCCCTCCCACAACCGGTTGGTCAGGCTTTGCGCCCGTGACCCCGACACACCGCCCGAGGCCCCCGCCCCCGAATGCATCGCATCGACGTTTTCCTCCACCGCCTCCATCACTTCGGAGATCCGGATCGAATCCGGGCTGCGCGCTAAGCGATAACCGCCGCCCGGCCCCCGCACCGCCTCGACCAATCCCGCCCGGCGCAGCTTGACGAACAACTGTTCCAGATAGGGCAGCGACAGATCCTGTCGCTTGGCAATCGCCGCCAGCGACATCAACTCGACCGTCGATTTCGCCTCTGCCAGCGCCAGATCGGCCAGCGCCACCATCGCATAACGCCCCTTGGTCGATAGTTTCATGCGCAGCACACTCCCAAACACGTGACTTTCCATTGACGTTGGGGGTGCGTCCGCTTAACTCAACCCCAGTCCATGAGCGGTTTTGCCGCTTTAGAATGGTTCTAGTATATCCGAGCGAATTCGTCAACAATTCGTTCAGAAAACAGGCACGGAGCTTGCATGCCCGAAGTTATTTTCGCCGGCCCAGAAGGCCGCCTCGAAGCACGTTACCATCCGCAGAAAGAGCGCGATGCGCCAATCGCCATCGTGCTGCATCCGCATCCGGCTTACGGCGGCACGATGAACAACAAGGTTGTCTACAACCTGCATTATGCGTTCTACAACCTTGGCTTCACCGTGATGCGGTTCAACTTCCGCGGCGTCGGGCGGTCGCAGGGTGAATATGACATGGGCATTGGTGAGCTGTCGGATGCCGCCTCCGCTTTGGATTACCTGCAAAGCATGAACCAGAACGCCAAGCATTGCTGGGTCGCAGGCTTCAGCTTTGGCGCCTGGATCGGCATGCAACTGCTGATGCGCCGCCCGGAGATCACTGGCTTCATCTCGGTCGCCCCGCCGGCGAACCTCTACGACTTCTCGTTCCTCGCGCCCTGCCCGTCGTCCGGCCTGATCATTCACGGCGACAAGGATGCAGTCGTCCCGCACAAGGACGTCACCGGCCTCGTCGACAAGCTGAAGACGCAGAAGGGCATCATCATCGAGCAGAAGGTCGTGCAAGGCGCGAACCACTTCTTCGATGGCAAGATCGAATCGCTGATGACCTCGGTCACCGGCTATCTCGACAAGCGGCTCAAGACCGACCGCGAACGCAAGGACTAGTAACGCCGAGAATCGGCGCTACTCCATAATCGGCAGCCCCGCCGCCTTCATCGCCACGCGGTTAGCCACGCGCGAAGCGTCGATCACCTTGCGGAATTCGTCCTGCGTCGTGCCGAACGGCAGGATCGCGAGCCGGCCGAGCCGCTCCACGATCTCAGGCTGTTTGGACGCC
>CAYLYV010000141.1:0-12305 GCA_964387655.1 uncultured Cypionkella sp.
CGGACCGCGGCGACTATTCGTCCGATGAGAGGGCAAGTCTGACCTTCGCGGCCCTTGAACGCTGCATTGCCCTGGCAATCATCGATCACAACCAGACCCAGAACGCGCGCAAGTTGACCGTTCCTGTCCTCGAATGGGGCCGGCGGCTTCCATCGGTTGACCGACCCATCGATGATCCCTCTGATGTCCTGCTCAACTTTTTACCTCGCAAGACGCGGCGGATCTCGCCGCAAGGCGTCAGCCTGTTCGCCATCGACTACTTCGAACACTGGCTTGGGCCGCTCGTAGCCCGGCGTGACCGCCTGGCACCCTTGGATCTGTGCTATGATCCCCGCGATATCAGCCGGATCTACATCGCCGATCCCGACACGCGTGTCTGGCGCCCGTTAAGACGGCGGGACGGGATCACGATGCCGGTCACCCTCTGGCAGCATGAAGCTGACCGAACGCGCCAACGCGAGAGCCAGCAACGCCCCCTGCAGGACAAGACCATGCTGCGCCGGGAAATCGCGGCAACGGTCGCGGGGGCTAAATCCGCAAAGGCTCAATTGCGCGAGATGACCCGCGCACGACATGCCGCAGGCGCGACAAAGCCATATCAGGATGCGGAGACTGTTTCAGGGGCGGCCAATCCTGGACCAGAGCCTGACCGACCGCGCCGCGTCTTTCCCGTGGAGACCTGGTGACATGGCTGACCATCTCCTGCCGACGACCTCAGCGCTTCTGGAAGCGGATACTGCCGCCCGCATCGCGCATATCAGGGCACCACGCTGGATCGGCCATCCGGTGGCTGGCGCGGCGCATGACGCGATGCGACAGCTGCTCGGGCGGCCGCCATCGCTGCGCCCACGCGGCTTGCTGCTTGCCGGTCCTTATCACAACGGCAAAACCATGATCGCCGAACGCTTTGCGATCGAACATCTGCGCCTCGCCGACCGACAAAAGGTGTGGGTGATCCAGACCCGGGAAGGTGCCGGCCTGTCACATTTCTACGCCAGCATCCTGTCCGGATTACGCGCCCCGCAGGCTGCTGGTTGGCGAAGCCTGTCCCGCGCCAGCGAACAGGTCGATCATCTCCTCGACAGCCTGAAGCCGCGGTTGCTGATCTTTGACGAGTTCCACAGCGCGTTGCGTGGGCGCAGGCAGGATGTGAAGGCAATCTTCTCGTTCCTGCGGCGGATCGCACGGGTGCATGACATCTCGCCCGTGCTTGTCGGCGAAATCGCCGTCTACGATGCGCTGCACGACACCGAAGAAATGGGCTCGCGCTTCGATACGATCCCGGTGCCGCGGTGGGGTTTCGACGAAGATTTCGCAGCACTTCTCGATAGCCTCGAGACGAGCATGCCACTTGCCCACGCGTCAAACCTCTCACGACCACCCCTTGCCAAAATTATCCATGATCTGTCGGAAGGGCTGATCGGAGAACCCCAGCATCGCCGCCCCACCCAGCGATCCGCGCCGCCCGCCACCGATCCGCGACAGCCGCGCGGTCATCGCGGCGGGCAGTTGCATCTCGAACGCCCCGAACATCGACAGCGCCAGTAGGACGAAAACACTGGTCACAATCCCCAAAGCCAGCGGCGATTGCAGCGCCAGTTGCAGGTTTTGCCCCGACCATGCCGCTGCCATCCCCAGCAGGCCAAAGGCCGCCGCCATCGGCAGAACGTAAGCCCCGGACAGCAACGCCCCACGCCCCGGCGTCAGGCTTTCGCCCTGCCGCGCCAGCATCCCCGCCAGAATCGGAAACATCGGAAACACGCACGGGGTAAAGGCCAGCAGCAACCCGAAGCCCAGAAAACTTGCCAGCACCAGCAGCGGCCCGCCGCGCGTGGCGATCCCGGCCACCATGCCGTCACTGCCGCTGGCAAGGTCAAGCCCAGACCCATCGGCCATCTCTGCCTTGGCCAGCACCGCGCCATCCGGTGTCACGGCCCGGGTGATCGGGGGATAGCACAGGCCATCCTCCTGACAGCCTTGCCAGGTGACGTTCACCGGGCCATCCACCGCCGCAAGTCGTGCCGTCACCGCGCGGTAGTAGATCTCTGACGGGCCAAAGTTCGGATCGTCCTTGCTGATCCCGGCAGGGGTGTCCAGCGCCAGCGCCGCACCATCCGGCGTCGCGACAGCAAGGTAGGCGCGATACAGGTAATATCCGTCCTCGATCTGCCATTCCAGCGCCAGCCCACCCCCGGGCAGCGGCGTCGCTGTCAGGCGGAACGCCTGTTCGGCCTGCAACGGGGTGTTGACGCCCAGTCCGTCAAAGCTGTCGCGCAGCGACTGGGTCTGCGCCTGCGCCGGGGCCAGCGCGATCACTGCCCAGAACAGCAGCGATAGCGCAAGGCCGGCAAAAAGCCTAAACCGGTTCAGGCGGGGGGATGGGGCATGGTTCATGCCTGCCTCGTCCCGTGACCGCCTTAAGCCAGCCTTAAGGCAGCCGCCGCACTCCACGGCAACCGATCACGGGTCAGAGAGGACCACGATGCGCCTATTGATCGTAGAAGATGACGAAATGCTGCGCGACGGGCTGACCGTGGGTCTGCGGCTGGCGGGCTTTACTGCCGATGCCGTGGCAAGCTGCGCCGATGCCGAGGCGGCGCTGGAAACCGGCGGGTTCGACGGGATGGTGCTGGACCTGATGTTGCCCGACGGGTCGGGCCTGGATGTGCTGACCCGGCTGCGCGCCCGCGGATCGGCACTGCCGGTGCTGTTGCTGACGGCGCGCGACCGCAGCCCGGACCGGGTGACGGGGCTGGATGCCGGGGCCGACGACTACTTGGGCAAACCGTTTGATCTGCCCGAACTGGCCGCGCGGCTGCGCGCCATCCTGCGGCGGGGCGAGGGCCGGGCGGCGGCGCAGATGGAATGGAACGGCCTGTCGCTGGACCCCGCCCGGATGGAGGGGCACCACCAAGGCCGCGAGCTGCGCTTTTCACGCCGCGAATTCACCATCCTTCAGGCGCTGATGGAACGGCCCGGTGCCATCCTTGGCAAGCCCGCGCTGGAAGAGCGGCTTTACGGCTGGCAGGAGGATGTCGAATCCAACACCGTCGAGGTGCATGTCCATAACCTGCGCGCCAAGCTGGGGGCGGCGTTCATCGAGACAGTGCGGGGCGTCGGCTATCGTCTGGCGGGGGCGGCATGATCTCGATCCGCGCACGGCTGTTCGGGATCCTGTTGCTGGCAACGGGCGCGCTGTGGCTGTCGGCGATCCTGTGGATCCAGTCCTCGACCCGCGCCGAGGTGGAGAGGGTGCTCGACGCCCGCCTGTCCGAGGCGGGGCGCATGGTGTCGTCGCTGATCACCGATCACCGGGTCGATGTGGCGCAGGCAGCGCAGCTGGCACAGCCGCAGATCGTCACGGCACAGGCCGATTATGTGCATCAGTTGTCCTGCCAGATCTGGGCGCTGGATGGCACCTTGGTCGGCCAGTCAGGCAGCGCCCCGCAACAGCCCCTGACCCAGGCCGAGGCCGGGTTCAGCCAAAGCATGGTGGATGGGGTCGAATGGCGGGTCTATTCCGTGGTCAATCAGGATCTTGGGGTGCGGGTGATGATCGGCGACAGCATGCAGGTGCGCGACCGGCTGGTGAACGATGTCACGGCCGGGCTGCTGGTGCCGGCGGCCCTGATTCTGCCGCTGCTGGCCGGGCTGATCTGGATCAGTGTCGGGCGCGGGCTGGTGCCGCTGGACAGGATGGCACGGTCGCTGGCCATACGGCAAGCGACCGATCTGAGCCCGTTGCACGATGCCCCGGTGCCGCGCGAAATCAGGCCTATGACGGCAGCATTAAACGGATTGTTTCGCAGGGTCAGCACCGCACGTGATCACGAGCGCAGCTTTATCGCTTACGCAGCACACGAGTTGAAAACCCCGCTTGCGGGTCTGAAGACCCAGGCACAGATCGCAGCAATGGCACCCGACGATGAAACGCGCCGCGCCGCACTCGCCAGGTTAGAGCGCGGGGTGGCGCGCACCGACAGGATGGTTCGTCAGCTTCTGGATATGGCAGTGGTCGAGCAGGAGGGCAGCAACGACGGGCAGCCGGTCATGTCCTTTGCATCAATCATTTCAGAGGTTGCGGAGGATTTGAATGCACTTGCGGCAAAGCACAGTGTTCGGCTGGTGCAATTCGTCCCGAGTGACGCGCCGATGCTCGCCCAGCATTGCTTTCTGATCTCAGCCGCACTCCGAAACCTCGTCGAGAATGCCGTGCAAGCCTCGCCCGCGGGCGAAGAAGTACAGATCGACCTTCGGCGCGATCCAGCAGAAGGCTGGCTTTGCGCCGTGCTGGACCGGGGCGCCGGGATCAAACCGAACGAGCGGGACAAGGTGACGGAACGGTTCTATCGTGGCAGCGGCAATACCATCACGGGCAGTGGCCTTGGCCTGTCGATTGTCACGGTAGCGATGGCGCGGGTCGGCGGGGTGTTGCGACTTTCACCGCGCGACGGCGGCGGCGAGGTTGCGATGCTGGTTCTGCCGTTTTCGGCTTTTTCCCATCAAGTCAGGTGATGCGCAACTGCCCCCGACCGGATTGCGCATCCCGCGAGGGGTCGCCAAGCCATGCGCGCAGCGCGTCAATGGCCATGATTTCAAGGTCGCGGCGATTGCGACCCATATGTTCAGGCACACCCTGCGCAGTGACAAAGGCGACCGGGTATGTCTGTTCGGCACTGATCTTTCCCTGTGCGTCAAAGATGGCCTCTACCCGCCTGCCCTTTGGGTTTTCCAGTTTGGCATTCACCGTCAGACCGCGAAACCGCTTCGCATAGCCGCCACGTTGACCAAAGGGTTCAACGCTGAATGTATTCTCCAGATTCTTCTCGATCAATTCCCAAATCTCGGCACCGCTCAGGTCCACGACGGACACCGGGGGGTTAGTCGGAATCATGTTCCACAGATCGTTCAGCGTGACCGGCCCCGGCGGGATCGGCGCGCCATAGCGCCAGCCATTTGAGAACGCGATGGTCGTGGCTGCAGCCGTTGTGATAGCGGCGAGTAGCAGATCATCCATCGGTGAGTCGAGTGAAGTTGCGCGATGCAGCGCAATCGATGTATGCCCTACCACCGTCTCTTGCAGCGCGCGGCTAGCATGCATGGCTGTTTCTACCATGGCTTGCGCCCCCGCGTCAGGTGCGATGCTGTCGTCCACAGGGATCAATCGGTGGTGAGACCGCACGATCCGCCCCTGCTGCATCTCGATGTCGAGGCGGCCTACGAAAGATCCATGGCAGCCCGACTGGATGATCAGCGCGCCGTTCGCTTCGGTCGGCACTTCGAGCCGGTTATGGGTGTGACCACTGATGATGACGTCAAGACCGGATACGCTTTCGGCAAGACAGATATCCTGAGGGTAGCCCAGATGCGACAAAACCACGATCAGATCGGCACCATCTGCACGCAAGCGGGCCGCTTCCATCCGGGTTTCATCAATGCCGTCGGTAAAGCGCAGGCCTCCGGCAAAGTTCGGCGGCATTGTCTTGTCCAGAATGGTTGCCGCAAGGCCGATCACGCCCACACGCAGCCCTCCGGCCTCGCACATGAGGGTACATTGAAAGGGATGGCGATCCTCGTCCTCGTTCCAGCAATTGGCAGCCAGCACGGGATAATCGAGCGCTGTCGCAAGTTCTTTCATGTGGTCCGGACCCCAGGCAAAATCCCAGTGTGCGGTCATCGCCGACAGGCCAAGGGTGTTCAGAACCGGCACCAAAGCCCACCCTTTGCTGCTAACGGCAGCGTGCGTGCCGTGAAAGGTGTCGCCGCAATCAAACGCCAGAACGGCACCGGGTGACTCGGCGCGGGCCATATCGAACAAGGTCTTGATCCGGGCAAAGCCGCCGAGCGTCGGGAACGTCGCGCCATGGTGGCCCCATATCAGCTCGGGATGCGGCTCAAGATAGCCGTGGGTGTCGTTGATCTGCATTAATGTAATGCTACCGGAATGGGATGGAGCGCGGGTCTTGGTTTCATCTGACATTTACCGGTCCTTTCGCCAAATCAGAGGCAGCGGGCGGTCTGAAGGAAATCCGTCAGAGGCGCAGGCGGCGTCACAAAGTCAACGCCTGTATCCACCGTAGGTTCCGTGGTTCGATGGCAGACCCTGTGGTACTGTGCAATGTGTGGCGAGGATGCGCCGGGTCCGGCAGGTTGGGCAGACGGTCTGCAGGCAACTGTCCCTTGTGGTCCCTGACGGTCAGCGAGACGACACGATGGAGCAAACCCGGCCCCTCAGTGCATGTACACAATGAAGATCGCCACGAGTGCGAACAGACCGGCCACCAGAACCATCAACAACATATCCGCCGGCACACCGGTATAGGTCATCGCTTCCTCTGCATTGATCCGAATGCAAATGCTGCGCATTCGCAGGAAGGCGAGCAAAACAACGACGGTACCGACGCCAAGCAGCACAACCTCCGACCATAGCGGTGTATCGAGGTTTCCAAGCCGGGCCACAACGAGGCCGAAACCGACAATCGCAATAACGGTGCGCACCCAAGCCAGAAAGGTCCGTTCGTTCGCCGCATGTTGCATATAGTTCGGTATCATCCGGGGTGTCCTTTGCCGTTTGCGCTATTGTACTTGGCGGACCGTCATCCCTGCCTGCAAAACATCTCATAAAGCAGGCCGACCATCTGCTTTGCCTTGGGATCATGCAGGCTGTACCAGATTGTCCTACCATCCCGCCGCGCGGTGACCACCCCCTCCGCGCGCAGCCGCGCCAGTTGCTGACTGACAGCCGCCTGTTTTGCGTGACCAAGGCGTTCAAGCTCGGCCACGGATTTTTCGCCATCGACCAATGCGCACAGAATCATCAGCCGACCCTCGTGCGCAAGCGTCTTGAGAAAACCCGATGCCTGTTCCGCCTGTTGCGCCAGACTAGCAAATGCAGGTCCAGCAGCCTGCGGCTGGTCAAGGTCGGCGTTTGGTTGCGACTCAACGGGCGGCATTGATAATCCTGTGATAGAATCGGCCGTTGACATATGCAAATTATTGCATATGTCGTGTCGAATGGCAATGTGAGGCGCTACTGTACAACTGCCAGCGTGATTTACCACAATAAGGAAAGGTCAGCTTCCGTGACCACTGAGTTTTCACCCGTGGCCGCACTTGCCGGTGGCGCGATGATCGGCCTGGCGTCGGTTCTGTTACTGGCGGCCACTGGCCGGATCGCCGGGATCAGCGGCATCGCCGTGCGGCTGTTTCCCCCCTATCATGACGGCGAATGGGCCGGGCGGGCGGTTTTCGTGGCAGGGTTGATCCTCGCGCCGTTGGTCATGGTTCTGGTCACCGGCGCTTGGGCTCAGGTGAAAATTGAGGCGACCCCGGTACTGCTGGTCATGGCCGGGCTGCTGGTCGGGTTCGGATCGGTCTGGGGAAATGGCTGCACCTCGGGCCACGGCGTGTGTGGGCTGTCGCGGCTGTCGACCCGGTCGGCCGTGGCGGTAGCGACCTTCATGACGACGGCTGTGCTGACCGTTCTTGTCGTACGGCATTTGCTATGAAGCGCGGCATGACAATTTTTGCGCAGTTTGCCGCAGGCTTGTTGTTCGGTGCAGGCCTTGTCGTATCAGGCATTTTGGACCCCGACAAAGTGCTGAACTTTCTCGACGTGGCATCGATCCCTGCCGGAACCTGGGACGCCAGTCTGGCGTTTGTAACGTCTGGGGCAATTGCGGTCACGTTTGTTGGATTTCGTCTGGTGATGCGCCGCAGCCAACCAATTTTTGGCGACCGATTTCACCTGCTGACCGCCAGTGAGATCGACGGCAGAATTTTGCAAGGGCCAGCTATGTTCGGCATTGGCTGGGGCTTGGCAGGGTTGTGTCCTGGTCCGGCACTGACCGCGCTAGGCACTGGCTCGTTGAGCGCGGTAATTTTTGTGGCGAGCATGGTAATCGGGATGATCGGCGCGCGCTGGTTGGCTGCCCGGCAGGAAGACCCGACGCGACCCGACCCGAGCCTGAGAGAGCCCAAGACGCAAACGGAAGGACAAGATCATGCCCAGCATTCCACATGATATCGATGTGACCGTCGTTCCTGATGTGAATGGTTTCTTTGATGCCGCCACCAACACCGTGTCCTATGTCGTCCGTGATCCGGCGTCCGCGTCCTGCGCGATCATCGATGCTGTGATGGATATTGACTATGCTGCCGGTCGTATTGCCTATGCATCCGCCGACAGGATTCTGGAGTTCGTGCAGGCTAACCACCTGAAGGTCGAGTGGCTGATCGAGACGCATGTCCACGCCGACCACCTGTCCGGTGCGCCCTATCTGCAATGCAAACTGGGAGGCCGGATCGGGATCGGGCGGAATATCACGGTCGTGCAGGAAACCTTTGGCAAGGTCTTCAATGAAGGCACCGCCTTTCAGCGGGACGGCAGCCAGTTTGACCAGCTTTTCGATGATGGCGATGCCTATCAGATCGGCGGCATGACGGCCTTTGCAATGCAGACTCCGGGGCACACGCCCGCCTGCATGACCCATGTGGTTGGCAACGCAGCCTTTGTCGGCGATACGCTGTTCATGCCGGACGGTGGGTCATCCCGTGCCGACTTTCCGGGTGGCGATGCGCGCATATTGTTTCGCTCCATCCAACGCGTCCTGAGTTTACCAGTTGGGATGCGGCTGTTCATGTGTCACGATTACGGGCCAAACGGCCGTTACATCCGCTGGGAAACCACTGTGGGCGAACAAAAGGCACATAACATCCATGTCAGGGATGGGATCACGGAAGACGAATTCGTGGCAACGCGTGACGCCCGGGACAAGACGCTTGCGATGCCAACTCTTATCATCCCGGCCTTGCAGGTCAACATGCGGGCCGGTGCGCTGCCCGAACCTGACGAAACCGGCACCCGGTTTCTGAAGGTCCCGATCAACGGGTTCTGACTCAAAACCTCGTCTCTGCCCCAAATCGAATGCAGTGATCCGTTATGGTCGTGAAAGTGAACGAACTAGCCCGATATCAAAAACCTGTTTCCGATACTTGGCTGGCTGCCGTCGTATGACCGGGACACCGCTACAAACGACCTGGTAGCATCCCTGATCGTCACAATCATGCTTGTCCCGCAAAGTCTGGCTTACGCCATGCTCGCGGGTCTGCCGCCCGTGGTCGGGCTTTATGCGTCGATCTTGCCCCTGCTGGCCTACGCGATCTTTGGCACAAGCCGGGTGCTGGCAGTGGGACCAGTTGCGGTAGCCTCTCTGATGACGGCGGCCGCCGTCGAGCAGGTCGCGGCAACCGGCACTGCTGGCTATCTGGAGGCATCCATCGTGCTGGCATTTCTGTCGGGACTGGTGTTACTGGCCATGGCAGTGCTGCAGCTGGGCTTTATTGCGAATTTTCTCAGTCATCCAGTGGTGTCCGGGTTCATTACTGCATCGGGCCTGCTGATCGCTGCAAGCCAGTTAAAACATATTCTGGGCATCACGGTAGCAGGCGACAGCTTGCCCGAAATGCTGTTGCAGTTGACTCAAGGGATTGCTGGTCTGAACGTCTACGCGCTGCTGATTGGCGCGGGTGCCATCGGCTTCCTGGTGTGGGTCCGCCGTCACCTGAAACCGGTATTGGTCCGCGCGGGTGTTCCGCTGCGCGGTGCCGACATTCTGGCCAAAGCGGGTCCGGTGGTTGCAATTGCGGTCTCTATCCTGCTGGTCAAGCTCTTTGGTCTTGAAGGGCGCGGGTTGAAAATCGTGGGCGATATCCCCGGTGCGCTGCCCCCATTTGGCTGGCCCTCGCTCGATTCAAGCCTGTGGATAGAATTGCTACCTTCCGCCGTGCTGATCAGCCTTGTCGGTTTTGTCGAATCCATCTCGGTCGCGCAGACCCTTGCCGCCAGACAACGTCAGCGCATTGTCGCCAATCAGGAGCTCGTTGGCCTCGGTACGGCCAATATCGCGGCGGCCCTCTCTGGCGGATTTCCGGTGACGGGCGGGTTCGCGCGGTCTGTCGTCAACGCGGACGTAGGCGCACAGACCCAGATCGCGGGCTTGTTCACTGCTGTCGGGATTCTGAGTGCTACGCTTTTTCTGACCCCGCTGTTCCGGTTTCTGCCGCAGGCCGTGCTGGCGAGCACGATCATCGTCGCGGTCATGTCGCTGGTCGATCTGGGTGCCATGCGGCGCACGTTCTTTTATTCCAGGGCTGACTTTGCGGCGATGGCGGTCACGGTCGTGACTGTCCTGACGGTCGGGGTCGAGGCAGGTATCATCGCAGGCATCGCCGCGTCCGTACTGTTGCTGTTGTGGCGCACCAGTCGCCCGCACATTGCCATTGTCGGTCAGGTCCCGGGGACCGAGCATTTCCGTAATGTCGAACGGCACGACGTCCTGACAGATCCAACGGTCCTGACCGTCCGCGTGGATGAAAGTCTGTATTTCGCAAACGCGCGATTTCTCGAGGACACGATTTATGGATATGTCGCAACCCGTCCGGCCCTGCAGCACGTCATTTTGATGTGCCCCGCTGTCAACATGATCGATGCCAGCGCCCTGGAAAGTCTGGAGGCCATCGCGCACCGACTCCATGCCGCCGGCGTAGGTTTTCACCTGTCGGAAGTGAAGGGTCCGGTAATGGATGCCCTGAAACGGTCCGACTTCTTCTCGCATTTCAAAGGCCAGATATTCCTGTCGCAGTTCGATGCCGCACGGACCCTCGCCGCAACATAAGGGCGGGAAAGGTACCGCACGCCGCTGCGATCAGACCTCGGCGACAGCCTTGGCCAACAGGTCACGCACCTGAGCTGCCATGGCATGCAGATTCTGGTTGTCGATCGCCTGCATTGACGCAACCGGGTCAATAGCGCTGACTTCAACACCGCCGTCGACCTGCCGCAGTATCACGTTGCAGGGCAGCATGGCGCCAACGCGCGGCTCCATCGCAAGCGCTTGGTGCGCCATTTTCGGATTGCAGGCCCCCAGGATGCTGTAGGATGGCATGTCGACATCCAGCTTTTTCTTCATCGTGGCTTTCACGTCAATTTCGGTCAGAATGCCGAAGCCGTTGTCGGCGAGCGCCTTGCGGGTGCGGGCGTCAACCTCATCAAAACTGGCATCAGCGATCAAACGGTCGAGAGTGTAGGGCATGGCGGATTCTCCATTTTGAGTATTTTGCAAGTGCAGATGATCAACGCTGAGCCCCGCCCTCCGTTCCAGACTGCGTTGTCCACATTCCGAGGCGATCCCAAAACCCTAACCGGCGATCATGGCGCTGTCCTGATCCATGTTTGCGTTGCTCCCGAAAGTCTGCAGGTGCGCCTGCGGAGGGTAATTCTGCTACGCCTATCAGCCCATAAACTCTTCGTCGTGTTCAGAAGGACGCCAAGTTGATAGACCTTTCGCTCCGCAGCATCGAGCCCGTTGCGGTCACCTTGGCATCAAGCACATTCGGATCGCACATCATCAGATCAGCCGGACCTGTGTGCCAACAGGCGTCACCGCAAAAAGTGAAGCGATATGCTCATTGTACAGGCCCACGCAGCCCGAAGAGGACCGACGACCGATCTTGCGCGTATCGTGTGTCCCATGAATGATATAAGCGGGCCAAGCCAGATACATGGCGTGAGTTCCCAGTGGGTTAGAAGGACCTGCAGGCATGTACTGTAGGGATGGATCCTTTTCCAGCATTGACGGCGTCGGGGTCCAGTCTGGCCCAATTTTCTTGCGAACGATCTCGGTGTAACCACGCTTGGTCAACTCTTCGGTCATGGGTACTGAACTCGGGTACAGCCGATAGTCCTGACCATCCGCAGACCAGTAGTGCAATGCACGAGAAACGAGGTCTGCAACGATCGCCCCATCGCCCAAGTCGTCAAAATGATCCTGCCAGCGTTGTGTTGCGAAACTGGATATGTTGTTGCGAACAGCCTCGTTTGAAACAACCCTCGGCTCTACCGCCTGTGCGCGAAGGACCGACGGCATACCCAATGGGATGGCCGCAGCGCAGCTCAAGATAAGCATCCTGCGGCGGGAGATTCTGACGGTGCTCATATGAGGTTACCCCTTTTTATTTCATCTGCTTGTGTCAGCATCTGGAGTTCTTCCAGCTTTTATCCGTTTAGAAGATCAAGCCAACCTTAAGTGAAGCTGAAGTACCTGTTTCATTAGGGGCGCTCGCCGCTTCCCACTACCTGAGGTGCCAAGGACACCGGGCAGGAAGGTTTGAATAGCCCATAGTTTCCTAGCAACTTCTGTGGTTGCCGCCCGTAGTGCAAGGGCCTTTGACTTCTAGGGTTGGTGATCGAGTCGTCTAATCGCAGCCAGAATTGCAAGCATTTTCTTTTGCGCCACCGGGGGTAG
>CAYLYV010000142.1:0-12264 GCA_964387655.1 uncultured Cypionkella sp.
GCCCGACATCCACGTCAAAGCCGATATCGGCAAAGGCCGTGGCGATCACCTTGGCCCCGCGATCATGGCCGTCCTGCCCCATCTTCACCACCAGCATACGCGGACGGCGGCCTTCTTCTTCAGCAAATTTCTCGACATCGGCCTGAATGGCGGCAAAGCCCGCGTCGCCCGCATAGGCCGCGCCATAGACCCCGGCGAGGGTTTTGACCTCCGCCCGATGCCGCCCGAAAACTTTCTCCATCGCCATGCTGATCTCCCCCACCGTGGCCCGCGCCCGCGCCGCCTCAATCGCCGCTGCCAGCAGATTGCCGTCATGGCCCGCGATCCGCGTCAGCTCGTCCAACGCCGCCTGACAAGCGCTTTCATCGCGTGCGGTGCGCGTCGCAGTCAGCCGCGCGATCTGCGCCTCGCGTACCGCATGGTTGTCAATGTCGAGAATATCAATCGCATCCTGTTGGGCCAGGCGATACTTGTTGACGCCCACCACAACCTCATCGCCGCGATCAATCGCCGCCTGCCGCTTTGCCGCCGATTCCTCGATCCGCAGCTTGGGCATCCCCGAGGCGACCGCCTTGGTCATGCCGCCCATCGCCTCGACTTCCTCGATCAGCTTCCAGGCTTCTTCGGCAAGGTTATGCGTCAGACTTTCGACATAATACGACCCGGCCAGCGGATCGACGACATGGCAAATCCCGGTTTCTTCCTGCAAGATCAACTGCGTGTTACGCGCGATCCGCGCCGAAAACTCGGTCGGCAAAGCAATGGCTTCGTCCAAGGCATTGGTGTGCAGCGACTGCGTGCCGCCCAAAACCGCCGACATCGCCTCATACGCCGTGCGGATGACGTTGTTATAAGGGTCCGCCTCTTGCAGACTGACGCCCGAGGTCTGGCAATGCGTGCGCAGCATCGAGGAGCCCAGCTTTTTCGGCGCAAACTCCGCCATGATCCGGTGCCACAGCAAACGCGCCGCGCGCAGCTTGGCGGCTTCCATGAAGAAATTCATCCCGATGGCGAAGAAGAAACTCAGCCGCCCGGCGAAATCATCGACATTCATCCCGCGCGCAATCGCGGCGCGGACATATTCGCGCCCATCAGCCAGAGTATAGGCCAATTCCTGCACCAAATTCGCCCCGGCTTCCTGCATGTGATAGCCGGAGATCGAGATCGAATTGAACTTCGGCATATGCGCCGAGGTGTATTCAATAATATCCGCAATGATCCGCATCGAGGGTTCCGGCGGATAGACATAGGTGTTGCGCACCATGAATTCCTTCAGAATATCGTTCTGAATCGTGCCCGACAGCAGGCTGCGATCCACCCCCTGCTCCTCTCCCGCCACGATGAACGACGCCAAAATCGGGATCACCGCCCCGTTCATCGTCATGGACACGCTGACCTTATCCAGCGGAATCCCGTCGAACAGGATCTTCATATCCTCGACGCTATCAATCGCCACCCCGGCCTTGCCAACATCGCCCTCAACGCGCGGATGGTCCGAGTCATAGCCGCGATGCGTCGCCAGATCGAAGGCGACCGACACCCCCTGCTGCCCCGCCGCCAGATTTTTCCGGTAGAACGCGTTCGAAGCCTCCGCCGTCGAGAACCCGGCATATTGCCGGATGGTCCAAGGCCGCCCCGCATACATCGTCGCCTTCACCCCCCGGGTGAACGGCGCGAAACCGGGCATTTCCCCCATCTGCGGCAAGCCTTCCACATCGGCGGCGGTGTAAAGCGGCTTCACCGCGATGCCTTCCAGTGTATCCCACGTCAGACTTTCCGGGTCGCCGCCCTTCATTTCCTTCGCGGCCAAAGCCTTCCACGCGTTCAGATCACTCATAGTCTCTCTCCCTTGCAGCCAACGCGGGCCAGCGCGGGCAGTGCAGCTATTCCAGAAAATCCTCGGCCACCGGAATGCGGCCAAAGGCGATTTTTGCACCTGTGTAGGCGACATATTGCGGCGGCAATTCGCCAAAGCGCACGGTGTTCTGACCGTAGCGCAGGTTCAAACGGTCGATGGCATGACAGAGGCCAACCGGCGCGTCCTCTGCCACCGGGGCGTCGAACAGATCGCCCGTCGCTTGCCCCAAGGGCAGCAACCCGCCCAAGCTCACAGTCACCGCCTTGATCCGCCCGCGCGGCAGCTTCGCCCAATAGCGGTCCAGCGTTTCCAGCAGGAAAAACGTGTCCTGCGTGGCGCGGATTTGCCCCTCGGTGCTGGGCCTGCCGCCATCCCGCAGCCGCAAAGACAGATGCAGACTGCGCGCCACAAAGCCCTCGCGCCGCAGCCGCGCCGCCGCTTTCACCAACAGCCGCCGCGCCACCAGCCGCGCGCCCTCGGGCGTCTCGTTGCCCCCGGTCAACACCTGCCCGTGCCCGATCATGCCACGCTGGGTTTCCGGCCAGACCACCACCTCGCCGCGCAATTCGCGCAAGAACCGCTCGCCCGAAACGCTGCCCCAGATCGCCCGCGCCCGCTTCGGGTCCAGCGCATAGAGCGCCCTCACATCCGGCACCCCCGCCGCCAACAACCGATCCCGCATCCGCGAGGAAATCCCCGGTAGATCGTCCAGCGCCAGATGCGCGATCCGGTCCGGCAAAATCTCGGGCAACAACCAATGCAAGCCACCCGGTTTTTCCAGCCCCGCCGCCAGCTTCGCCAGCAGCCGCGTTGGCCCAAGGCCCACCGAGCAGCGCAATGCCGGGTTCACCTGTGCCAGCACCGCCGCTTGCAACGCCCGCCCAAGCTCCACAGCCTTGGCCAACTCCTGCTGCGATCCCATCAACAGACAGGAACATTCGTCGATCGAGAACACCCGATGCACCGGCAAAACACTGTCCACCGCCCGCAAAATCGCATGGTGATAGCGCACGCAAATGTCGTGCTTCACCGGGCGAAACACGATGCCGGGGCAAAGCTGGCGCGCCTCGTCCTGCCGCGTCCCCATGCCGACGCCGCAGCGTTTCGCCTCGATACTGGCGGCAATACAGGCCGCATTCGGCGCATCCGCCGTCAACACCCCCACCGGCCTGCCCATCAAAGCCGGCTCCTCGGCTTGGGCGACCGAGGCGTAAAAGCTGTTCATGTCGAAGAACAGGGTGGAGACGCGCGCAGACATCTGGCCTCGAGTCGGGGGTGTGGAAACACGTCACCAGACTAGAACAAATTAGGAACATTTGTCGAGTCTCACCTGTCGCTGATCGCCCCCGACCTGCCACCTATTCAAACTCCATGATCACTTCGTCAACCTTCAGGCTGGCTCCCGCCACCGCCTTCACCGCTTTGACCACGCCCTTGCGCTCGGCTTTCAGGATGTTTTCCATCTTCATCGCCTCGACCGTGGCCAAAGCCTGCCCCTCCTGCACCTCATCGCCCACTTCGACCATGATCTTGGCGATCAGTCCCGGCATCGGGCAGAGCAGGAATTTCGAGGTATCGGGCGGCAGTTTTTCCAGCATCAGTTTGGCGAGTTCCGCCTGACGCGGGGTGCGGACATGCGCTTTCAGATCAGCGCCGCGCAGCCGCAACCGGAAGCCACCGCTGATCTTGCCGACCTTCATCACCAAGGGTGCGCCATCGACCATGATGCTGGCCAAAGCCTGCCCCGGCACCCAATCCGAGGTCACCCGCAGGCTACGACCATCTTGCAGCGTCACCGTCGAGCCCGCCGGGTCTGCCGCGATTTTCATCACATGTTCAACACCTTGCAGCGTGACCACCCAGTCATCGCCAACCCGGCGTTCGTGGTTGTCCATCGTGCCAGAGATCCGCGTGCGCCGGATTTCCGCCACCCGGTTCATCGCAGCGGCAGAGGCGGCCACCCGCGCCAGCGTATCCGCATCCAGCGTCGCACCTTGGAACCCCTCGGGATATTCCTCGGCAATAAACGCCGTGGTGATATTGCCCGATTGAAAGCGCGGATGCTCCATCACCGCACCGACGAAGGGCAGGTTGTGGCCGATGCCTTCGACCTCAAACGTATCCAAGGCGAGGCGCATTTCCTCGATCGCATCGGCCCGCGTCGGCCCCCAAGTGCAGAGTTTCGCGATCATCGGGTCGTAGAACATCGAAATCTCGCCGCCCTCAAACACCCCGGTATCGTTGCGCACGATGCCGCCGCGTGGCGTTGGCCCCTCAACAGGCGGGCGATAACGGGTCAAGCGACCGATAGAGGGCAAAAAGTTGCGGTAGGGGTCTTCGGCATAAAGCCTGCTTTCCATCGCCCAGCCGTTGATCTTCAGATCACTTTGGACAAACGGCAGCTTCTCACCGTAAGCCACTCGGATCATCTGTTCGACCAGATCGACCCCGGTGATCAGTTCCGTCACCGGATGTTCCACCTGCAAGCGGGTGTTCATCTCAAGGAAATAGAAGTTCCGCGACCCATCAACGATAAACTCCACCGTCCCCGCCGAAGTATAGCCCACCGCCCGCGCCAAAGCGCAGGCCTGCTCGCCCATCGCCTTGCGCGTCGCCGCATCCAAGAAGGGCGAGGGCGCCTCCTCGATCACCTTCTGGTTCCGGCGCTGGATCGAACATTCCCGCTCGTGCAGATAGACGGTGTTGCCGTGCTTATCGCCCAACACCTGAATTTCGATGTGGCGCGGTTGGGTGACGAATTTCTCAATGAAAATCCGGTCATCACCAAAGCTCGCCGCCGCTTCGTTTTTCGACGACTGAAAGCCCTCGCGCGCTTCGGCGTCATCCCAGGCGATCCGCATCCCCTTGCCGCCGCCGCCGGCGCTGGCCTTGATCATCACCGGATAGCCGATTTCCGAGGCGATTTTCACCGCATGTTCGGCGTCATCAATCAGCCCCATATGCCCCGGCACGGTAGACACCCCCGCCGCCATCGCGAGCTTCTTCGAGGTGATCTTATCGCCCATCGCCTCAATCGCAGGGCTTGGTGGGCCGATGAACACCACGCCCGCCGCCTCCAACGCCGCCGCGAAGTTCATGTTTTCAGACAGAAACCCATAGCCCGGATGCACCGCTTCGGCCCCCGACGCCTTCACCGCCGCCATGATCTTTTCAATCACGATATAAGACTGCGCCGCAGGCGACGGCCCGATATGAATGGCCTCATCCGCCATCTTCACATGCAAAGCCCCCCGGTCGGCATCGGAATACACCGCCACAGTCTTGATCCCCATTTTGCGGGCGGTCTTGATCACACGGCAGGCGATCTCGCCCCGATTGGCGATCAGGATTTTCTTAAACATAGCTCTCTCCCCTTCGCATCCGGGCCGGGATGCACAAAACAAAACGGCCAGCCGGGGGAACACCCCGACTGGCCGTCATAGCGTAAGCCGCGTGAGCGGCGATTAGATCAGTAGCAGGGCGGCAGGCCGATGTTGACGCCGCAGGTTGCAGCGCCCGCAAGGCCACCGATGACCGCGCCAGTGACCGCATTGTTGTCGGTGACATCGGCAATGGCAGCGCCAGCCGCAGCGCCTGCCAACCCGCGCGAGGCCGGGTCTTGCAGACAGCCAGCCAGCGGCATGGTGAGAATGGCGAGAAGAAGGAGAGATTTCCGCATTTTGAACTGCCTCTTTTGTTTGTTGTTCTGCGCACAGATTCACCTGTTTCCAGCCGCGATGCAAACTGAAAAACGCCCGCCCGCGCGCAACTGGCAACAAGCCGCCAAAGCGGTGCCGCAGCTGAAACAAAAAAAGGCCTGACCCCGAAGGAGTCAGGCCAGAGGGTAGGGAAAGGGTAACAGTCTTGCCCAAGGCATTGCGGTGCAAGCAACGCCCCAAGCACAGAGTGATCATCGCGCAAGCCCGCGCTTGGCGCAAAGCCTACTTCGCCCCGCCCGAAGGCCTGCGCGAATAGCTGCCAAGATGCCAAAGGCTTGCGCGGAATCATGCCCAAACTTGCCCCATCAGTCCTGATCCTCGTCATCATCCCAATCGCCAAAGTCCATCGGCTCGGCATCGGGTGCGAAAATCTCGGGGAAAGAGACTTGGGCGACTTTGAGATTGATCTTCAGCAGCGCATCATAAGACGCAGGATTAAACGGGTCTTCGGCGGGCACGACCTCGCGGCCAAACAGCCAAGACAGCCGCCCCGCATCCAGATTGCCACGCTCGAAAACGTCCTCGCCGAACTGCGCCCACAGGGCCGCCATAAAGCCCTTGTCGGCCATGCGGTCCGCGTTTTTGCGATCTGCGAAACGTTCGCGTCTGATGATCTTGGCCGCGCCCTGCTTCATATTGGCGCGCCGGATCACAAACTGAAAATCAGTGCCGGTCAGGCGGCCGGGAAAACCGCGATGCTTCAGCATGATACCACCTCCAGACCGGAGGCGAAGGCGGGGCCGAAACCCCGCCCCGAAGTGTTATTTGTATTTGCCGGTCTCGGTCGGCTCAACCGAAATCGGGGCTGGCGCAGGCTCCATAGGCGCTTCTTTTTTAGCGCAAGCAGCGAAAGCGCTGAGGGCGACGAAGGCGAGGATGGTTGCGGAACGCATGGGATACTCCAGATTGCATCATTGACGACGCCCGCACCATAGGGGCTGGTCGGAGCAAGTGCAAAGCGGTTCGCGCGGCTTAGGACAGTTGTTGCCGATGGCTGGTAAGCCTTTGCAACGGATAGAAAAAGGGCGGGCCGGGCCGTCAGGCCCAAAAGCGCCCGCCCAATTATGTTACTTGTATTTGCCGGTGTAGGTCGGCTCGGTGGTGACAGCCGGTTGGTCCACGTAGACCACGTCTTCGGCTTTCTTGGCGCAGCCAGCCACGAAAGCGGCCAGGCAAAGGCCCAGTACGGTAACTTTAATGCTCGACATCCTCGACTCCATTTATTTTCTGGAGGCGTGCTTTGTGCCGCCCCCTTCTGCGAAGGAAAGGCCGCTTGGGTTCGGCCTACGTGAACTCTAGCCGATAAACTGCGGAATTGACACGTAAATTGGTCAAATGCCCCAAGCTGTGGCAAGGCTACATCAGCCATCGGTTGCAAAGCAGCCGTAGCCGCTAGATTTTGTGCTTTCATCAAAAAGCCTCCCATATACAGGCGTCGCCCTCGACACGATACGCCTCAAAGAATTGAGTGGCCTCCGGAGCAGCATCGCCAAATGGCACGTCGCGGTCGGAAAGTGAGATCACGATCTGGCTTGGCAGCGGTCCGGTCGAGGCAATCCGCGGCAAAGCGAAGCTCTTGCACAGATGTTCCATATCCGCCGCCGCCACTTCGAAATCCACCGATCCGGTTTGTTTCGCAATCGCGGGGGCAACAAAGCGGAACCGCGCGGTCAAGCCATCCGGCCCCGGCGCGTTCATCACCACATCGACGAAGCGCACCCATTGCCCCGAAGGCACCGGCACCACAACCGCCTCTGTACTGTCCGTCATATTCGGATCGGTCATTGCCGCCCCGCTTTTCCGCTGCCCGCACGCATTGCTGTTCTCCTTAGGTCACAGCGGAATGTTATCGTGCTTTTTCCACGGGTTCGCCAGCTTCTTACCGCGCAGGCTGGCAAATGCCCGCGCGATGCGGCGACGGGTCGAATGCGGCATGATCACCTCGTCGATAAAGCCCTTTTCGGCGGCCACAAACGGGTTGGCGAAACGGTCTTCATATTCCTTGGTCAGCCGCGCAATCTCGTCGGGCGCCTTGCCGCGATGGATGATTTCGGTGGCACCTTTCGCGCCCATCACCGCAATCTCTGCTGTCGGCCAAGCATAGTTGAAATCACCGCGCAAATGCTTGGACGCCATCACATCATAAGCCCCGCCGTACGCCTTGCGGGTGATCACCGTCACCTTCGGCACCGTCGCTTCGCCATAGGCAAACAACAGCTTGGCACCATGTTTGATCACGCCACCCAGCTCCTGCGCCACCCCCGGCAGGAACCCCGGCACATCCACCAAAGTCAGGATCGGAATTTCAAACGCATCGCAAAACCGCACAAACCGCGCCGCCTTGCGGCTGGAGTCAATATCCAGACACCCCGCCAAAACCATCGGCTGATTGGCCACCACCCCCACCGATTGCCCCTCCAACCGGATGAATCCCGTGATGATATTGGCGGCAAAATCGCGCTGGATTTCAAAGAAATCGCCCTCATCGGCCAGCTTCTCGATCAGCTCTTTCATATCATAGGGCTGGTTCGGGTTTTCCGGGATCAGTGTATCAAGGCTGGCCTCCAGCCTTGCCGGATCATCGAAAAACGGCCGCACCGGGGCTTTCTGCCGATTGTTCAGCGGCAGGAAATCCACCAGACGGCGCACTTCGGCCAAAGCCTCGACATCATTCTCAAACGCGCCATCGGCGACGGATGACTTCTTGGTATGGGTCGACGCCCCGCCGAGTTCCTCCGCCGTCACCACCTCATTGGTCACGGTCTTCACCACGTCCGGCCCGGTGACGAACATGTAAGACGAATCCTTCACCATAAAGATGAAGTCGGTCATCGCCGGCGAATACACCGCCCCGCCCGCACAAGGCCCCATGATCACCGAAATCTGCGGCACCACTCCGCTCGCCATCACATTGCGCTGAAACACCTCGGCATAGCCCGCAAGCGAGGCCACACCTTCCTGAATCCGTGCCCCGCCGGAATCGTTCAACCCGATCACCGGCGCGCCATTCTGCATCGCCATATCCATGATCTTGCAGATCTTCTGCGCATGGGTCTCCGACAGTGATCCGCCGAACACGGTGAAATCCTGCGAAAACACATAGACCATGCGGCCGTTCACCGTCCCCCAGCCGGTGACCACACCATCCCCCGCCGGACGATCCGCCTCCATACCGAAATCGGTGCAGCGATGGGCGACAAACATGTCGAATTCTTCAAACGAGCCTTCATCCAGCAACAGCTCAATGCGCTCGCGCGCAGTCAGCTTGCCCTTGGCGTGCTGCGCATCGATCCGGCGCGCACCGCCGCCCAAACGCGCCACATCGCGGCGGTCTTCCAACTGTTGCAGGATGTCTTTCATGGCCAAGCTCCCCCTCAGATCGCGGCTACCATAGCGCCCCACGACCCGCCCGCCTAGCGCAACATCGAAAATATGCAAACCACTTCGCGCGTCAGGATTGCAAATTGCAAATCTGCAAATCCATCACTGCCCGGTAATGCCCTCAATCGGCGGCAGAGGCACAGGTTGCGTGACCAAAGCCGGATCGACCCGTTCATAAAACGCATTGCCGCCGGTGGTCAGCACATACTGCATGTTGTTGTAGCCCGCCCGGTAGGTTGCCGTATGGAAAAACTGCGCATTTCCGATCAGCGGATGCCGCTCGCCCCGCAACACCGACTGCGCCGCGTCGCGCAACTGCGGTGCCGTGCGGGTGTTCATGCGCTTGTTCATCACCCCCGGCGCGAATTGCTTGCGCTGCCCCACCACGCCACAGACATTGCGCGGATATTGCCCCGACTCGACGCGGTTCATCACCACGCTGCCCACCGCCACCATGCCATCCCGGCTGGAGCGGTTGGATTCGAAATACATCGCCCGCTCCATACATTCCAGGTCGCTGTGCCCACAGCTTGCCAGCAGCGCCAGCGCAAAACCGGCCCCGCAAAGGTGCCGCACAGTTCGGATGAAGGTCATTTTGTCAGTCCTGCTCGTTTTGTTTTTTGCAATCCTAGCGCAAAATCCGTGGGAATGCAGCGATTTCCTTGCATCCACACCCGACGCAGCGGCGCTTTGCGCAGGTCCCGGCGCTTTTTCGCGGCGAGATTGCCTTCCCAAAGCCCCCTCCCTTAGCCTTGGCCACGAAAATCCGCATACGCGCTATAGGTCAAAGCTGACATGGGCAGCCACCCGGCCCACAACCCGCACCTTAAAAAACGGCCATGCCGCCCTGCTGCCTCACATACGGTCATTGATGGCAAACGTGGCTTTTGTCCTATATACGTCCCCGATTACCAGAATTTGCATCCGAGACCCCCATGCCCACCCTGCCCGTCCCCGTCATCACCATCGGCCTGCTCACCCTGTCAAACGTCTTCATGACCTTCGCCTGGTACGGCCACCTGAAGCACAAATCCACCGCGCTGATCACGGTGATCTTCATCTCCTGGGGCATCGCCTTCTTTGAGTATTGCCTGATGGTCCCCGCCAACCGCATCGGCTCGTCGATCTACAACGGCGCCCAGCTCAAAACCATTCAAGAGGTCATCACCCTCGCGGTTTTCGCCGTGTTTTCCGTGTTCTACTTGAAAGAACCGCTGAGTTGGAACCACGCCCTCGGCTTCGCCTTCATCGCCCTAGGCGCCTTCTTCATCTTCCACAAATGGAGCTGACCCCCCCTAACGCCGCCCCTTAGCCCATCCTCTGCGCCTAAATATCCCCGCCGGAGGCATCGCGCTATCCGCATGCACAGCGCCAGAAAGCCCAAAATGCCCCACCCCAAGGCGATCTTCCTCAACCGGCAAACCCCGCCGAAAATCGTCACCCTGACCCTGCTCGCAGGTCTCTCGGCGTTGACGATGAACATCTTCCTGCCCTCGCTGCCCGGCATGGCCGCCTATTTCGACGCCCCCTACGCGCTGATGCAACTGTCGGTCGCGCTCTACCTCGCGCTGTCGGCGGTGCTGCAAATCCTGATCGGCCCGATCTCCGACCGCTACGGTCGCCGCAACGTCATCCTGACAGCCCTCGTGCTGTTTCTGATCGCCACCGTCGGCACGCTTCTGGCCCCCAACGCCACCATCTTTCTGATCTTCCGCATGGCGCAAGCGGTGATCGCCGCTGGCATGGTGCTCTCCCGCGCCGTCGTCCGCGACATGGTGTCAGACGCCGAGGCCGCCTCGATGATCGGCTATGTCACCATGGGCATGTCGCTGGTGCCAATGATCGGCCCGGTGATCGGCGGCATTCTGGATGAGGCCTTCGGCTGGCAAGCCAACTTCGGCCTGCTCTTGGGCCTCGGCCTCATCGTCTTGGCGCTGTGCTGGGCCGACTTGGGCGAAACCGCCACCCTGCAACGCCTCTCGTTCAAGGACCAACTCCGCACTTACCCCAGCCTGCTGACATCCCGCCGCTTCTGGGGCTACTCGGGCGCCGCCGCCTTCTCCTCGGGCTGCTTTTACGCCTATCTGGGCGGCGCCCCCTATGTCGGCACCGAAGTTTACCACCTGACCTCCAGCCGCATCGGCCTGCTGTTCGCCATCACCGCCGTCGGCTACATGGCGGGCAATTTCTTCGCTGGCCGCTATTCGGTACGCCTTGGCATGAACAAAATGGTGCTGATCGGCACCACCGTCACCACCATCGGTCTCGCTGCCCTCGCGCTTGTCACCGCTGCGGGCCTCTCCAGCGCCGTGATGTTTTTCGGCCTGACCCTCACCATGGGCCTTGGCAATGGCATCGCTTTGCCCTCCGCCAACGCAGGCATCCTGTCGGTGCGCCCCGACCTCGCCGGCACCGCCTCCGGCCTTGGCGGTGCGATCATGGTCGGCGGAGGAGCCGCCCTCGCCGCGCTGGCCGGAGCCGTCCTTCCCCCCGGCTCCACCGAAATGCCGCTGATCCTGCTGATGCTGGCCTCCTCGGCCCTCTCCATGCTCTGCATCCTTGCGGTGATTCGCCGCGCCCGCACCTTAGGCATTGCGGCTTGACCGCCTGACTTTGCAAAGCCTACCCTTGGCTTTGCAAACAAAGGCGAGGAGAGCACAATGGCCATCCAAAAACTCTACGCCGGGGCGAAACTGCGCGAACTCCGCGGTCGCCTCAGCCTGACCCAACGCGCCTTCTCCGATAAACTCGGCGTCTCGCTGCCCTATCTCAACCAGATGGAGAACAACCACCGCCCGGTCTCCGCCACCGTGGTGCTGGCGCTGGCGCAAGAATTCGGCCTCGACGTGACCGAACTCAACGCAGGCGAAGGCGAACGCCTTGTCTCTGACATGCGCGAGGCTCTCGCCGACCCGGTATTCGCCAAAACCACCCCGCCCTTGGCCGATCTGCGCCTCGCCGCCTCCAACGCCCCGGCCTTTGCCCGCGCCTTTCTCGACCTGCACCGCGCCTACCGCCAAAACCACGAGCGCCTCGCCTCGCTCGACGAGGCTTTGGGCCGCGAAGACACCGCCCTGCGCGCCTCGCCATGGGAGGAAGTGCGTGACTTCTTTCACTATTGCGACAATTACGTCGATGCTGTCGACCGCGCCGCCGAACATTTCATAACTGCCGCAGATCCCGGAAAAGACGCATTAATTATCGCAACCGAAGCCTTGCAAAAGCGCGGTATCAATGTTCAATTTTCCAACATCGGCCCTTTGCGCCACTTTGATCCCACCACCCGCACCCTCGCCCTCTCCGCCC
>CAYLYV010000143.1:0-12230 GCA_964387655.1 uncultured Cypionkella sp.
CTGATCGCGCAGGCCGATCCGGTCTGGGGCGAGGTCATCGCAGGCTTTGCCCCAAGCCGCGAGATTTTCAACAACCCGACGATGCTCTACCTCGCGCTTGGCATCATCGGGGCGACGGTCATGCCGCATAACCTCTACCTGCATTCGGGTATCGTGCAGACCCGCGCCTTTGGCCTTGACCTGGCCTCGAAGCGCGAGGCGCTGCGGCTGGCGACATGGGACAGCACCATCGCCCTGATGTTCGCGCTGACGATCAATGCCTCGATCCTGATTCTCGCTGCCGCAGCCTTCTACACCGTGGGGCAAAACGATGTGGCCGAGATCGATAAGGCGCATCTGTTGCTTGAGCCTTTGCTCGGCTCGTCACTCGCGCCGGTCCTGTTCGGCGTGGCGCTCTTGTGCGCGGGGCTGAACTCCACTGTCACCGCCACCATGGCCGGACAGATCGTGATGGAAGGTTTCATCAACCTGCGCATCGCGCCTTGGGCGCGGCGGCTGATCACCCGGGGCCTTGCCATCATCCCGGCGATCTTCGTTATCCTGCTCTACGGCAGCGGCGGCGTGGGTGAGCTTTTGATCCTGAGCCAGGTGGTGCTGTCGTTCCAACTTCCTTTTGCCATCGTTCCCTTGGTGATGTTCACCGCCAGCCGCGCCAAGATGGGCGAACTGGTCGCCCCCCGCTGGCTGACCGGCCTTTGCTGGTTGATCGCCGCCCTGATCATTGTGCTGAACGTGAACCTGCTGTCGACAGTACTCTTTGGCTGACCCTCAGCCGATCGTTCCCAAAACAGGAAAGGTCTCCAGCAGCCAGAAGGCAATACCCGTAATTTGCCCGGTCATTACGGCGAAGCCCATGGCGATCATGACAACGCCCGCTACCCGATGAAGCCAGAGACTTGCACGACCAAGACGCCTTATTCGTTCAGTCAGTTCATTCGTGAAAGCTGCGAGCAATAGGAACGGAACGCCGAGACCGGCAGAATACACAGTCAAAAGAGCTATTCCATCTGCGCCCGAGGCAGCACTCACCGTCAAGATCGACCCCAGAACCGGCCCAATGCAAGGCGTCCAGCCGAAAGCAAAAGCCAGTCCAAGCAAATAGGCCCCGAGAGGATTTCCACCTTTTGCATCAAATGTGAATCGCGTGTCACGGAGCAGGATGCCCGGCCGTATGAGCCCGGTCATGACCAATCCAAACACTATGATAAGCGCACCGCCGACAATACCGAGCTCGTACTTCCATTGCAAAAGCAAGCCACCGAGAAGGCTGGCACCTGCACCCAATGAGATAAATACGGTCGAAAAACCCATGACGAAGTACAGGCTCAAGAGCAGGCTATGCAGGCGAGTTCTCATCTGTGCTTTTTCGCGCGAACTTGGCGCTGGTTGCCCTGCTATGTAGGACACATAGCCAGGAGCGAGCGGCAGTACGCACGGGGACAGGAATGACAGAGCCCCTCCCAAGAAGGCCGCGAGGACCCCGACGCCAGAAATTTCGAACATGGGCCCTGCTCTCTTTCGCCAGATTGAATTATGCGCCAACGCCCGCCAGTCGACGCGATCAGCTTGAAAGTTCGCTAACACCTCAAGCAACTTGAGCTGCAAGCGGGTTTTCTTCTTGGTGGCTTGCGAGCACTCGTCACGAAATAGTCCGCGCCAACTTGGTTCGACGATCAACACCTGAAAGAAGGGAAAATTCTGCTCTTACTGCTCCGTCAGCCCACCGCTTGAATGCGAAAGGGATTTTCGCAATTTTAGAACACCGCATCGCCGCATTTGCAGCTCTAGTTTGCGCAACTGGTCACCCTCCAGCAAAGCGAACGTCGAACCTGCACAAACCACAGTTTGCTGGATGCCACACCGTCCCTACAAAGCACGACAGCTTTACTTTTGATCGTCAGATCAGCAGCACCTGAGTGCCAACTTGTGCAAGCTCATAAAGTTCAATGACATGCTCGTTGTAGAGGCCGATGCACCCGTTCGATGATCTGCGACCGATCTTTCGGGTATCATGGGTGCCGTGGATCAAATAGGCAGGCCAGGACAGATACAATCCGCGGACACCAAGCGGGTTGTCCTTGGATCCGCCTTCGACCATCTTCGGCCAGTCCGGGTTGCGCTCGAGCATGGATGCCGTCGGACGCCACGGTGGGTTCACGGCCTTGCGGACAATCTCGGTCCGCCCGAGCCGTGTCAGTTCCTCGGACAGGGGGACGGACGAGGGATAGAGCCGGTAGATCGACTGATCCTCTGACCAGTAATGCAGTGCGCGTGACTTGGTGTCCGCCAGAATTGCACCACCCTTAATATTCTCAAAATAGTCCTGCCACTGAGGCATCCGGAAGCTGGACACGTTGTTCCGCACGCTGCCGGATACAGGAGCCTGAAACTCAGTCGTGCCGTCCTGTGCCAAGGCTGGTAGGGCCGCAAGAGATGCCATCCCGATTGCTCCGCCCATTAAGGCCCGTCGCCCGATCCGATCATCGGCCATGGATCACTCCTTCATCTAGGTTCCGGAATGATGAGTAACGAGCTCTTGCTAGCGGGACAAATCAAAGAGCCGTTAGCGGCGCATGGTTTGAGCCGGACGCGCGACAAGCACGGCGTCGTTCATCTTACGTGGCTTCGGATCGCCTCATGTAAGTCGCCCAACATTTCTCGACACTCTGACAATGCCGTGATCTGTCAACCAAAGCGTTGCACCTCTAGTAGCTAGAGCAACTAGCCCTCGTCCCTCAAGACGGGGGCTTTCGCAGGATTGATTACTTCAGACACTCATCCCTTTTCCGGTGGTAAGCTGCTTCAAGGTCTGCCCGGTTTGGGCATGGCCTTGGCCGTTGGCACCATACTTGTACTCGCCTTGCCGCCATATTCGATCCTGCCCTTTGCGCTGATCGCCTTCGCAGTGCTGGCAATTATGTTGCGTGGCGCATCGTGGCCTATCGCGTTTCGACTGGGATATCTGTTTGGCTTGGGCCAATTCGTGCCCGGGCTTTTCTGGATCACCGAAAGTTTCCAGGTCGAGGCGGATCGGTTTGGATGGTTGGCTTTGCCAGCCGTGTTCGGCCTTGCAGCTCTGCTGGCAGTGTTTCCGGCTCTTGCCTGTGCCCTTGCCGCCCGCATGGCGCGCGCCGGATTACCGCTCTCGCTTTCGCTTGCAACAAGCTGGACCGGCCTTGAATGGCTGCGGGGGCATGTTCTGACGGGGTTTCCTTGGAACCTTGCTGCCTACACGCTGGCCGACTGGTTGCCTTTCGCGCAGGTGGCCTCCTGTCGCGTTGCCTTTAAATCCGGCACACGGCGCGTTGGGCAGCGTTTGTTGCCCTTAAATGTGACATTCAGACGCCAGCTCGTCGGAGTTTTTCCCTGTTTCGCAGTACAATCCGGTCAACTGCTGCAAGAAGACGGGGCTCCTTTTCAAACGCACGAAGCAAGGCAACTCTTGCGTACCCATCGAGGCCAGTGCTTAACATTGCCGCCTTAGCCAGTGGACGTGACTGAGCCGCGGCGATGGCGGCAAGGCAGAAGAGTCTCACGTCGGGTCTGGGACTTTGAAGGGCAAAGGCCGTATCCGCGCGAACGGACTTGAGCGCCTTGGCATAGGTGGCCGCCCGCATGGCACGTCGAAGTTTGTTGGCGCTGTTGGACGTCACCGCGCTTTCGAGCAACCCTGCCCCGCTTCGGGCACGACGCACCAGCTTTTCGGATAGTCGGCTGCGATCAGGCTTGATGAGGATCGACACAAGTCGGGTGCCGCAGATCTGGCAGTCGAATGCCCATAACTTCCGCCACTGTTTGAGCGCTATGCCGCGCCGAGAGCAGTCGGGACAAGATTGGAACGCGACCTGCGCCGTCATCACGGCTTCGGTCTGGGTCATTGTCCCAAAGGTAAGAGATTGAACAGTTTCAGCGGCAACACGGGCCGCAATCGATATCTTTTCTGCAGTTGTCGCGGCCACCTCAACCTCAAAATCGAGCATGGCGACCTGCCCCGTATCGACTTCAATATGCGCCAGGAGTTCGTCGACCTCACAATGGTTGGTGACCGCCAGTCGCGTCAGCCATCCAGAAAGCAGCTCATCCGCAAGAGGCGTGACAGTTTTCGGCAACGGGCGCGGCTTCACGCTCTGGCCTTCTCGAGCCGCCGTTGGGCGTTCGCATGGCGCGACCAGACCGGTGTCCATTTGGCAATTGCCTCATCCGTGACGCATTCCTCGCCCGTAACGATTGCGTCGATGGAGAGGTCCTTGACCAAGGAAAAGATGCGCGAGGTTACCCCGCCGGTCAGCGCCAGTATCTGTTTGAGCGATTTGACCTTCAGATTGGACTTCTTCGCGAGCGGCATGGCCGCGATCAAGGTCTGGATCATGTCCGAGAACTCGGCATCATCGCGCCAGTTTGGCAGGTGGTGTTCGTCCAGGCGTCGCGCGAGTTGGACATCGCGGCGAATGGCATCGACCGCTTCGCTGACTCCAAAGCAAACCAGCGATGCCTCGAGTTCATTGCTGAGATAACGCAGAACATTCAGGAAGCGGCGTTGTTCGCGATGGGTTCCCGCGAGGAGGTTGTGGACTTCGTCAATCATGATCATCCGAAGCCCGAGGTCGCGAAGAAGGCCAACAACGCGGACCTCAAGTGAAGCGACGCTTTGGGCCCGCAAACTTAGCGCCGATGACGGGGCGCCGACGGCAGCGAGGATGTGCATATAGAACCGCCGTTCGTCCGGGGCCGGTGGTGCCTGCAAAAGAAGCAGCGGGGTGCGCGTGATACCGGGAGTGGACGAAACATGGGGGTCATGCGGCGCGTTTTCTGTTTGCGACGGTCAGCCGACCATCGAGAACTGCGGCCCTTGTGACGGCTACTCGGTGAGCTCCTTTGGGCGACCACCGCATCCTTCTGCGCTTTCCCATGCGGGCATTGGCAATGTCATCGACTGACCCTTCAGCACGAGATGACGAGATGGGCAGCCCGTTACGGTACCGTCGGCCATAGTCGACAAGGGATTCCATGTTGTTCGCGAGACAGGTGTACAGTGTCTCGCATCGGGCCTGCACACGAGCGGCAGCGGTGCGGACAGCCAGAGGTTCTTCCGCAAGGCGGGTGCAATCGTGCATGAGCCCCTTCAAATATGTTTCCGTGACCCGTGCTCTGCCATGCCAAAGCCACCAGCGGAGGCTTTTAGCGGGTCGCTGGAACATCACTGGATTGCCTGCAAAGCCCTTTGTCTGGACGAGCCCCTGAACGGCTGCCTCGACATGCTGCACACGCATCGAAATGTGCCACCAGTCGAGGATATGCTTCACTTGGCCGTCGCCACCCATGGCATTTCGAATGAGGTTCGGGAGCGCAAGCTCACCATCCGAGATCACCGTCAACAGACGGCCCGGTTTCCATCCAAAGCCTGACAGCTCTTCTCGCATACGGCTGCCTGGCGATGCGGTCGCATTGGCAACCAGGCCAAATCTTCTGCACATATTGTGGCTTTCAATCTTTCCGACCACAAGATCGAGGTGCCGCTGTTGATACTCTGGCCGACACCGGATATGGGCACCGTCCAGAAAAACCGTCAAACCACCTTTCAGCGGTGCTTCAACGGAATCGCCTGAAGTCGTTCGGGTTTTCTCGAGCCCCGTGGCTACTCTTCCCAACCAGTCACGCACCGTGGTGTGATGGGGCGGATGGCCGGGCAGGAAGCTTTTCATCAGCCGCGCGGCTTCGCGAAAGGAATGCCGGGATCCGAGTTCCGCATATAGCCGCTGCAACTCTGGCGTAGCCCGGTCTGGGGAGAAATAGGCCAGCGGAGAAATAGGCCCGCCGCGCTTCGCCGCTGACCTGACATCACAAGGACAACGGCGCAAGCGCGCGGCTTTGACCCGAACCCGTCCAAAGAGCGTGTCGAGATCGCGCGTGCGATAGTCATGAATGGCACAAACCGAGGCGCAATCCGGGCATCCGCGGCTTTGTCGAATGATCTTATCGACCTGGTCGTGAAGGACTACCCTCTGGATCTGTTCGACGATCCTCTTCCCATCCTCGAGGCGCAGCCCGATCCCGTCTCGACAGGTCACCCGGTAGGGTCGAGAAATGCCGTCAAGCTGATGAGTGCGCTTCTCCCCATTATCGAAGGTCGTTTCGACCGTAATCCGAACGTCCATGGCAGCCCCCTACGCAAAGAACTCACCTTAGCACGGGCCGCAACGACGAAGATGACCCCCATGTTTTGTCCACTCCCGGTCCGGTCAAGCCGATCATCCGCGTCAAGGGAGAGGAAGAGGCGATCCGCGTCGCGAATGACAGCGATTACGGGCTGTCCTTGGCGGTCTTCTCGCGCGATATGTAAAAGGCGATGGCGGTGGCGAACCGCATCGAAGCCGGGATCTGCCATGTCAATGGCCCGACCGTCGGCGACGAGCCGCAGATGCCGTTCGGCGGCGTGAAAGCCTCGGGCTATGGGCGGTTCGGCGGCATGGCGGGGGTGACCGAGTTCACCGATCTGCGCTGGCTGACCATCGAAGACCCGAACCAGCACTACCCGTTCTGATTGGAAAGGGCGGCCCACCGGGGCCGCCCTTTTTCGTTTCTCAGCCCAGTTTTGCAATGAAACCTTGCAAAAGGGCGGCTATTTCGGCGGTGGCCTCGACCGGGGGGATATGGCCGGTCGCGGGCAGGATATGCAGCTCGGCCCCCTTGATCGCGGCCGCCAGCGCGCTGACCAGTTCGGGCGGTGAGGCCCCGTCTTCGGCCCCGCCGATCACCAGCACTGGCAGATCCAGCGCGGCTGTCGTCGCGGTCAGATCGGCGGCGGCCAGCGCGAGGCAGGCCTCGATATAGCCGTCCTGGGGCGTGCGGGTCAGCATATTGCGCCAGACCGCAAGGTCGGGCTTCGCGCGGTAGGCCGGGGCGAACCAGCGCTCCATCACCGCGTCAGCAATCGCCTCGATGCCGCCATTGCGGATCGCATCGACGCGCGCGGCCCAGGCCTCGGCGGTGCCCATCTTCGGTGCGGTGTTCGAGAGCACAAGGCCCCGCAGCAAATCGGGGCGCCGCGCGGCCAGCGCCTGACCGATCATGCCGCCGATGGAAAGACCGACAAAGACCACCGGGCCCACAGCAAGCGCGTCGATCAGCGCGGCGAGGTCATCTGCGTAATCCCCGACCGTGACCGCGCCACCAAGGTCGGAAAGCCCGTGACCGCGCTTGTCGAACCGCAGCGCGCGGATGCCCGGCAGGCTTGCCACAATGTCATCCCAGAGATGCAGGTCAGTGCCGAGGGAATTCGCGAAGACAACCAGCGGGCCGGTCTCTGGCCCGTCGATCCGGTAATGCATCGCGCCCCAGGGACGGGTGAAAGCGGGCATGATCAGACCCTTTCCGTGGCGATGGCGATGCCTTGACCGACGCCGATACACATGGTCGAAAGCGCGCGTTTGCCGCCTGTCTGCGCCAGTTGCAGCGCCGCCGTGCCGGTGATGCGCGCGCCCGACATGCCCAGCGGATGGCCAAGCGCAATCGCGCCGCCATTTGGGTTCACGCGGGGATCGTCGTCCTGAATACCCAGCTGGCGCAGGGTCGCGATGCCCTGGGCCGCAAAGGCCTCGTTCAGCTCGATCACGTCGAAATCACCCTGGTTCAGACCAAGGCGGTCGATCAGCTTCTGGCTCGCGGGCGCCGGGCCGATCCCCATGATCCGGGGCGGAACGCCTGCGGTCGCACCGCCCAGCACCCGCACAATCGGGGTCAGCCCGTATTTCGCCGCCGCCCCGGCAGTGGCGAGGATCAGCGCCGCCGCGCCGTCATTCACGCCCGAAGCGTTTCCGGCGGTGACCGAGCCATTCGGGAACAGCGGTTTCAATTTAGTCAGCGTTTCGATCGTGGTCGCGCGGGGGTGTTCGTCACGGTCAACGACCAGCGCGTCACCCTTGCGCTGCGGGATGCTGATGGGGGTGATTTCCTGCGCCAGACGCCCATTTTCCTGCGCCGCGGCGGCCTTGTTCTGGCTGGCGAGCGCCATCGCATCCTGCGCCTCGCGCGAGATACCGAAATCATCCGCCACATTCTGCCCGGTCTGTGGCATGGAATCGACGCCGTAAGCCGCTTTCATCGCCGGGTTCACGAAACGCCAGCCGATGGTGGTATCGTGGATTTCCGTCGCGCGGGAATAAGCGCTCTCGGCTTTGGGCATCACGAAAGGCGCGCGCGACATCGACTCGACCCCGCCCGCGATCATCAGCTCGGCCTCGCCCGCCGCGATCTGGCGCGCGGCGACCAAAATCGCATCCATCCCGGAGCCGCAAAGCCGGTTGATCGTGGTGCCGGTCACACCCACCGGCAGCCCGGCCAGCAGTGCGGACATGCGCGCCACATTGCGGTTATCCTCGCCCGCCTGATTGGCGCAGCCGAAGATCACATCATCGACCGCGTCCCAATCGACCTTCGAGTTCCGCGCCATCAGCGCAAGCAAAGGCACCGCGCCCAGATCATCGGCGCGCACCGAGGCAAGGCTGCCGCCGAAACGGCCAATCGGCGTGCGGATATAGTCACAGATGAAAACGTCACGCATGGGTCAGAGCTCCGGCACGATCAGGTCGGCGACATTCTCGGGAACGACCAGTTCGGCACCGGTCACGGCTTGCAGCTCTTCGATGGAAAGTGACGGCAGTTTCTCGCGCAGGACGAACTGCCCGCCTTCGATATCGACCACCGCCAGCGAGGTATAGATGCGAGTGACGCAAACCACGCCGGTCAGCGGCAGGGTGCAGCGTTTCACCAGTTTCGGCTTGCCGTCTTTGGTGACGTGGTCGGTGATCACCGCCACCCGCTTCGCACCATGCACCAGATCCATCGCGCCGCCCACGGCGGGAACACCCTTCGGCCCGGTTGACCAGTTCGCCAGATCGCCGTTTTCCGCGACCTCATAAGCGCCCAGGATCGCCACATCGAGATGCCCGCCCCGCACCATCGCGAAACTGTCGGCATGGTGGAAAAACGCGGTGCCGGGCCTGATCGTCACGGCTTTTTTGCCCGCATTGATCACATCCCAGTCTTCCTCGCCCGGCTTCGGGCTTTCTCCGAAATTCAGGATGCCATTCTCGGTATGGAAGATCGCCTCATGCCCTTTTGGCTGATATTGCGCGACTTTTTCCGGAAAACCGATGCCGAGATTTACATAAGACCCGGCGACAATATCCTGCGCCGCGCGCCATGCGATCTGGTTGTTCGAGAGTTTTTGCATAGCTCAGCCCTCCAGCGGGTAGGTTGCATTGGCGCGGTTCAGATCCTCTTCCTGGTGCGGGTTTGCGACCTGGACGATTTTCTGCACGAAGATGCCGGGGGTGATGATCACTTCGGGGTCGATCTCGCCGGGCTGCACCACATGGCTGGCCTGCACGACCGTTTCCGCCGCTGCCATACACATCAGCGGATTGAAGTTGCGCGCCGCCGCCCGGTAGGTGAGGTTGCCGTGCAGATCGGCGGTCTCGGCCTTGACCAGCGCCACATCGGCCCGGAGCCAACGCTCGCGCACGTAAGAGCGGCCCTCGAATTCCTCGACCGGCTTGCCTTTGGCCAGATCGGTGCCGAAGGAGGTCGGCGTGTAAAAGGCCGGGATGCCTGCGCCGCCGGCGCGGATCCGCTCTGCCAACGTGCCCTGGGGCACCAGTTCCAGCTCGATCCTGCCGGCGAGGTAGAGTTCGGTGAAGACGACCGGATCAGCTGAACGCGGGAAAGAGCAGATCAGCTTACTGACCATCCCCGCCTCGATCAGCGCAGCGAGACCGACATGGCCGTTTCCGGCGTTGTTGTTCACCACGGTTAGGTCTTTCGGGTGGCCGGTCGCCTTATAGCGGTCGATCAGCGAATGGATCAACTCGATGGGAGAGCCGGCGCCGCCAAAGCCCCCGATCATGACGGTCATCCCGTCCTTGATACCCGCCACCGCCGTGGCGAGGTCTGTGACTGTCTTGTCCAACTGAAAACCCTTTCCGGACCTGTCTGGCTGATCCTGAGATAGGCAGATACGGGGCTTCCGTAAAGCAAACTTGTGCGATATGGATACTTTGTTCGCATATCGCACGACAGGCCGCAGATGATCATCCAGGAACGCGACGTTATGGCAGGCCTCGCCAAGGGGCTTGCGGTGATCGAGACCTTTAGCGCCGCGCGCCCGCGCCAGTCGATTGCCGAGGTCGCGGCGGCCTCGGGGCTAGACCGGGCCACGGCACGGCGCTGTCTTTTGACGCTGGCGCAACAGGGCTATGCCGATTGGGACGGGAAGTTTTTCACCCTGACGCCGCAGGTTTTGCGGCTGGGGACGGCCTGCCTTGCCACGATGCCGTTGCCGCAGATCGTGCAGCCCCTCCTTGACCGGCTGTCGGATGAGATCGGGGAAAGCAGCTCGGTCGCCATTCTGGACCGCGATGAGATCGTCTATGTTGCCCGCGCGGCGCAGCGCAAGGTGATGTCGATTGCGCTGATGCCGGGCTCGCGCCTGCCCGCATTCTGCACCTCGCTGGGCCGGGTGATGCTGGCCGCGCTGCCGGAACCCGAGGCGCGCGCGCAACTGACCGCCGCGCCATTGCGCCCGCTGACGGCGCGAACGCTGATCGACCCGGAAGCGCTGTTGGCCGAGATCGCCCGGGTCCGCGCCCAGGGCTATGCCGCGATTGATGAAGAGGTCGAGATCGGGCTCAGGTCCATCGCGGTGCCGCTTTTGTGCGCCCATGGCCGCGTGATTGCCGCGCTGAATATCGGGCTGGCCGCCTCGCATTGCCCGGCAGAGGAACTGGCCATGCGGTTCCTGCCGCCGCTGCTGGCCGCCCAGGCGGACGTCAGGGCGCTGATCCGCTAATTCTGGAACCGCGCGCGATAGTCCAGCGGCGCCTCCCCCGCCTGACGGCGAAAACTGCGCGAGAAATAGGCGGGGTCATCGAACCCCAGATGCGAGGAAATCGCGCCGACCGGCTCTCGCGTATAGGCCAGCATCCGCCGCGCCTCTTGCAAGAGATGCCGCTCCACATAGCGCGCCGCCGAGGCCCCGGTCTCGGCGCGGGTCACCCTGTTCAGATGCGTCGGCGTCATCCCAAGCGCCGAGGCGTAATCGCTGACCCGCCAATTGTCACGCAGGTGCCGGGTGATCAGCCCGTCAAGATCCGCCATACGCCTGGCACAGGGGCGCGGGCGCGCAGGCGCCGCCTCGCTGATACGCCGCGCGACCTGGGTCAAAAGCTGCTGCGCCATAGCGCGCAGCATCAGCGCCCGCCCCTGAGCGCGCGCGCGATGATCGGCTGCAAGCGCGGCGATCAGCCTCGCCTCTTCGTCAGGGGCCGGAATCTCGGCCCAGGCCGAAAGCGTGGTGGCAAGCGGGCTGTCCGCGCCAAAGACTTGCGGCACCTCGGCCATGGGGATCGTGACCACCATCCCGCCGGTGCCTTTGGCAAAGCGGAAACCATGTACCGTCAGATGCGGCAAGCATTGTTGCGTTAGTCGGGTTTGAGGCGTGATTTCCCCTTTTCCCGTTGTTTTCAGGCCAGGCGGACGACGTCGGCGGTGCCGAGTGCGTTGAAGCGGTTGATGAGGGCGACACGGATGTGGATTTCGGCGGTTTGGCGGTCAGGGTCTCTGGCAGCGATCCGTTCGCCGAAAGCTTTCAGGCACCGCATCTTTGCCTCTGCTCTGCTTCTGGCATGATAGCCGTTCCGTCGTTTCCATCCCGCGCGGCCTTCTTCGCGAACATCGCGGAGGATTGCGTTTCGCGCGACGGCGGCCGGGCAGTCTTCCCGCCAAAGCCGCCCGTTCTTGCGGATCGGGATGATGGCCTTGGCCTCGTGCTCGAGAATGGCGGTGTGGCAGCGGCGGGTGTCGTAGGCCCCGTCCGCCGTAACGGAGCCGATCTGCTCGTCCTCTGGTATCTGGTCAAGGAGCGCAGGCAGGGTCGGGCTATCGCCCTCCCGGCTGGAGGTGAACTCGACGGCCCGGATGTCGGATGTGGCTGTATCCATGGCCAGATGGACCTTGCGCCATTGACGCCGACGCGAGGGGCCATGCTTGCGGGCGTGCCATTCCCCGTCACCGAGAAACTTGATGCCCGTGCTGTCCACCAGCAGGTTCAGCGGGCCGTCGGCGCGGCGATAGGGGATCTGGACGGCCAGTGTCTTCTGACGACGGCACAGGGTGGTGTAGGGGTCTGATGCCGGAGAGTGCAGAATAGTACGCTAAGGACTGGGATCATCGTT
>CAYLYV010000144.1:0-12013 GCA_964387655.1 uncultured Cypionkella sp.
CCTAGCTAAGGATTTTCCCCTCGGAAACCCCCCGATCAATTCCCTAAAATTCTCCTAAAATTGTCATCCTCCCTGCTCAAATATCCCACGGGGGTGCGGGGGTGGGAAACCCCCGCTTGCCCGGCCAGCAACGCACGCATCGGGCTGATCAAAATTCAGCCAAACCCCACCCTTGCCCGTTAATCCCGCAATAACCGCTTGAGCCAACCGCCTACCCGCTTTAGCCTTCCCCCACAGCCAAGCCGCCAGATATAAGCGGCCCCCCAACAGACGGAAGGAATCCCATGCGCCTTACGAAACTTTTCGCCAGCACGGCCATCGCCCTCAGCTTCGCCACCCTTGCCCATGCCGCCGACCCAGACCTGACCGTCTTCGACTGGGCGGGCTTTGAGAATCAGGCGCTGATCGAGGCTTACGTCGCCAAAAACGGCGATATGCCGACCTATTCCTTCTTCGGTGACGATGACGAGGCGTTCCAGAAAGTCTCCAACGGCTTCAAGGCCGATGTCGCCCATCCCTGCGCGCAGATGGTGCAGAAATATCGCGACGCTGGCCTGATCGAGCCGTGGGATGTCAGCAAAATCCCGCTCTATGGTGAGATTGGCGAGCGTTACAAGAACTCCACAATTTTCGCCGATGACACCGGGGTTTGGTATATCCCCACCGACGGCGCCTATACCGCCATCGCCTATAACACCGATCTGGTGAAGCCCGAGCAGGTCGCCTCCCTGCAAGTCTTCGTCGATCCGGCCTTGGCAGGCAAAATCTCGCTGCCGGACAACACCGATGACACTTGGTCGCTGGCGCTACTGGCCACCGGGGTCTCGGATTGGACCCATGTGACGGACGAGCAATTTGCCGCCGCCGCTGCTTGGTTGCGTCTGGCGCATGCCAATGTCCGCACCTATTGGGCCGATCCGTCGGAGCTGGCGCAGTTGATGAAAACCGGCGAAGTGGTGATCGCCTGGACTTGGAACGACGGTGTCGCCAACATGAAGCGCGAAGGCGTTCCGGTCGCGTTCCAGCGCACCCCGAAAGAGGGCGTTGCCAACTGGTTCTGCGGCTATGTCAACTTCAAGGATGGCCCCGGCAAAGAAGAAAAGGCCTATGATTTCATCAACGCCTGGCTCGACCACGGCTCGGCCAAGGGCCTGCTTGCGAACTTCGGCTACGTTCATTCCAACGACGTGGCGATGAAAGACATTCCGCTTGAAGAACTGAAAGCCGCCGATGTCGATCCGGTCGATGGCATCTTGCTGTCGCAGGTGCCGATTGATCCGACGATGCGGGACCGCATGACGCAAGAGTTTGAGATGATCAAATCCGGCTTCTGATCTAACCCAAAACCCCCAAGAACGCCCGCAATCCGTTGCGGGCGTTTTGCTTTACGCGGGCGCGCTCCGCAAGAAACACCCGCAATCCTTAACAAAGCCTTAAATCCACACCCGCAACCCATTGATATAAAACAGATAAAAAAGGTCCCGAGTTGGGACCGCACACCACCTTGCGCCCCCTGCCCCCTGCCCCTATATTCACCCTGTCCGGGGCAACTCGGACTATGGCGATAAACGCACCCATAATAAACGGCTCGGACCCGGGGGCGGTACCCGGCGACTCCACCAATTCACCCTTTCATTTGGGGCGTGTGGGGTCGAAACAGGATCGACGAACGTCTAAAGGGGCCAGCTTTTGCTCGGTGAGGTACTACCGTTATCGGTCCAAACGTACAGTTGCAAATGACAACCGTGCTCCGGCAATGGCTTTGGCTGCGTAAGCAGTTCGAGTCGCCGAAACTAAGTCCTTGCGCTTAGCCGCGTAAGGCGGGGTCCGCCGGAACCTGGCAACAGAATCCGGCACTTTAATCCCTTCCCCGCTTGACGCATCCCCCCGAATTTCCTATCCAAATTCATGGGGTCCGCGAACACCCCGTGAGGCTTCGGCTCAAGGCTCGCATCCCATGTCACCGCACAGGATGCCCCATGCCCGGACCAAACCAGATCACCCCCGCCCAACTGCTACGCCAGATCGGCCTGCCCGATGCGCCCGCCATCGTCGATGTCCGTATTCCCGAAGACCTTGCCGCCGACCCCCGCCTGATCCCCGGCAGTTTTGTGTTGGCACATGATCGCTTCGATCCCGCCCCTGCTCCCCTTCTCGGCCAACGTGTTGTCGTGGTTTGCCAAAAAGGTCGCAAACTTTCCGAAGGTGTCGCCGCGCTGCTGCGGACCCAAAGCATTGATGCGCAGGTTTTGGAAGGCGGCTCAATGGCTTGGGCCGAGGCCGCTCTGCCGATGATCCCGATTGCGGCCTTTCCAAAAACAAACCTCTGGGTCACCCGCCACCGCCCGAAAATCGACCGCATCGCCTGCCCCTGGCTGATCCGCCGCTTTATCGACCCCACAGCCCGCTTCCTGTTTGTCGCCCCGACAGAGGTGCAATCTGTCGCCGACCGCTTCAACGCCACCCCCTTCGACATTGAAGACTGCTTCTTCAGCCACCGCGGCGAGACCTGCACTTTTGACACGCTGATCACCGAATTCGCCCTGCACACCGAAGCCCTGCAGCGCCTCGCCCAAGTCGTGCGCGCGGCTGATACTGACCGTCATGACCTCTCGCCGCAAGCCGCGGGTTTGCTTGCGATTTCTGTCGGCCTCTCGCGGCAATACCGCGATGATCTCGAACAACTCGAAGCCGGGATGATCCTCTATGACGCGCTCTACCGCTGGGCGCGCGATGGGTATGAGGAAGGCCACGACTGGCCCGCAGGGCGCAGCGCATGACCACGATCCCCGAACTGACCCGCGCCTTCGCCCGCATCGGCATCCTATCTTTCGGCGGCCCCGCCGCGCAAATCGCGCTGATGCACCGCGAATTGGTTGATGAAAAGCAATGGGTGACCGAGGAAGAATACCTCTCGGCGCTGTCGTTCTGTATGTTGCTGCCCGGCCCCGAGGCGATGCAACTCGCCACATGGATCGGCTGGCGCAAACATGGCACTCTGGGCGGCCTGATAGCGGGGGGGCTGTTCGTCCTCCCTGGCGCGCTCATCGTCCTCGCCCTCTCGATGATCTACGCCGCGTGGGGCACCCTGCCGCTCGTCGCCGCCCTATTCACCGGCGTGCAAGCCGCCGTCTTGGCCGTGGTGATCGAGGCCTTGCTTCGGGTATCAAAACGCGCGCTGAAATCCAGTGCGCAGTGGATCATCGCCGTCCTCGCCTTCATCGCTTTGTTCTTCGTCGCCGCCCCCTTCCCCGCCGTGATCCTCGCGGCTGGGTTATGGGGGTTTTTCACCGCAAAATCGGCCCCATCCACTGCCACGTCCATGCCCACCCCTTGGACCGAATCTCTGCGCGCCACGGCGATCTGGGGCGCGGTCTGGCTCGTGCCCCTTGCCCTGATCCTGCTGTTTGCCCCGCCCATCCTTGGCGACATCGCGCTGTTCTTCTCCAAACTCGCGATGCTGACCTTCGGCGGCGCTTACGCTGTGCTGACATGGATGGCGCAGGATGTGGTGCAGCAAAAACAATGGCTGACCCTGCCGCAAATGATGGATGGCTTGGGCCTTGCCGAAACCACCCCCGGCCCGCTGATCCTTGTCACTGAGTTTGTCGGCTATCTCGCTGCCGCCAAACAGGGCATCGCCATGGGCCTCGCCGGAGCCGTCATCACCCTGTGGATGACCTTCGCGCCCTGCTTTTTGTGGATCTTCGCAGGCGCGCCGTGGATCGCCCGGCTGACCCATGCCCCGCGCCTAAGCCAAGCGTTGAAAGCCATTACCGCCGCCGTCGTTGGCGTGATCGCCAACCTGTCGCTGTGGTTTGCAGCCCATGTGATCTTTGCCAGCGTCACCGCCATCACGCTCGGCCCGCTGCACCTGATCTGGCCCGATCCCACCAGCCTGAAACCGCTGCCCACCGTGCTTGCAGGCATAGCCGCCTACCTTCTGCTGCGCCGCCACTGGCCTTTGCCCATGGTGCTTGCCCTCTGTGCGATAACTTCCGCTGCAGTTGCAGCATTCTGAGCCGCCCCCCTTCCCTTTGAAGGCGAATCCCCTATGGTGGCAGAATTAAGAAGGGGTGGCTCATGGCGAAGTCTATTGATTACGGAAACCTCATGCACCGCGCGATGCGGGGATTGATTCAAACCGTTCTCAAGGATGTGTCGGTCCACGGCCTGCCCGGTGCGCATCATTTTTTCATCACGTTTGATACGACGGTAGACCGGGTTGTGATGGCTGACTGGCTGCGCTCACGCTACCCCGGTGAGATGACGATTGTGGTGCAGCATTGGTTCGAAGACCTGATCGTCACCGATGAAGGCTTTGAAATCACGCTGAACTTCGGCAATCAGCCCGAGCATCTGGTGATTCCGTTTGACGCCGTGCGCACCTTTGTCGACCCCTCGGTCGAGTTTGGTCTGCGGTTTGAGACCCATGAAGATGACGACGAAGACGACGAGGATGAAGACCCCGAAGACGATCCGCCGCCGCAGGGCGAGGCGCAGATCGTCCGGTTGGATAAATTCCGCAAGCAATAGACTTGGCTGTTTACAGGAGGCTGCAATGCCCAAAGAAACCACACTGTTCTTGCGTCAATTTCTGAGCAATCCGCTGCAAGTGGCATCCGTTGTTCCATCTTCACGCTTTCTGGCCCGCGCCATGGCGCAGGGTTTGGGTCCGAACTCGGGGCGCGTGGTTGAATTCGGCCCCGGCACCGGCGTTCTGACCAGCGGTATTCTGGAAACCGGCCTGCCGCCGGAAAACCTGTCGCTGTACGAGATGAGCCCCAGCTTCACCAAACTGCTGCGGCAGAAATTCCCCAACATCACCGTCCACAACGCGCCAGCACAATCGGTTGTCGGCAACGTTGAACCCGGCGTTGAGGCGGTGATTTCCGGCCTGCCGCTGCTGTCGATGCCGATGGCAGTGCGCGAATCCATCGTGAAGGCAGCGTTTGAAATTCTCGCCCCCGGTGGACGTTATGTCCAGTTCACTTACAGCACCAAGCCCGCCCTGTCGGCTGAACAGTTGGGCCGGTTGGGTCTGAAGGTCGTCGCGGGGCCGAAAGTCTGGATGAACATCCCGCCGGCACGGATTTTCATCTTCCAACGCGCCTGATCTGGGATAATTGCGGTATACCTCTGCATACCGATTGAATTTTTGAACCTGCCACGCTAAGCCGCAGGCATCTTAATTTGGAGGCTTGCAGATGTCCGCCACTCGTACCGAAACCGACAGCTTTGGCCCGCTGGAAGTTCCTGCCGATAAATACTGGGGCGCGCAAACCCAGCGCTCGATCCAGAACTTCCCGATTGGCTGGGAGCGTCAGCCCATCGCCATCGTCCGCGCTTTGGGTGTGATCAAGAAGGCCTGCGCGCTGGTCAACATCGCGCAGGGCGACATTGATGCGGGACTTGGCGAAACGATTGCCAAAGCCGCGCAGGAAGTCATCGACGGCAAGTTTGACGACAATTTCCCGCTGGTGGTCTGGCAGACCGGCTCTGGCACGCAATCGAATATGAACGCCAATGAGGTGATCTCAAACCGCGCGATTGAGATGCTGGGCGGGGTGATGGGCAGCAAAAAGCCCGTGCATCCGAACGATCACGTCAATATGGGGCAATCGTCGAACGACACTTTCCCCACCGCGATGCATGTCGCCATCGGCATGATGGCGCGCGATGTGCTGCTGCCGGGGCTGGAAAAGCTGCACGCGGCTTTGCATGCCAAAGCCGTGGAATTCAAAGACATTATCAAGATCGGCCGCACCCATACCCAGGATGCAACGCCGCTGACCTTGGGGCAGGAATTCTCCGGCTATGCCAAGCAGGTCGAAAAAGGCATCGCGCGGGTCAAAATGTGCCTGCCCGACATTTACGAGTTGGCACAGGGCGGCACCGCTGTTGGCACCGGCCTGAACACTCGCGTCGGCTGGGATACCCGTGTGGCTGCCGCGATTGCCGAGATCACCGATCTGCCCTTCGTGACCGCCCCGAACAAGTTCGAGGCTTTGGCCGCGCATGATGCGATGGTGATGTTCTCGGGGGCGTTGAAAACCGTTGCCGCCAGCCTGTTCAAGATCGCCAACGATCTGCGCTTGCTGGGGTCCGGCCCGCGTTCGGGTCTGGGCGAGTTGATCCTGCCGGAAAACGAGCCGGGATCGTCGATCATGCCGGGCAAGGTCAACCCGACCCAGGCCGAGGCGCTGACTATGGTGTGCGCGCAGGTGATGGGCAATGATGCAGCGGTGGGCTTTGCGGGCTCTCAGGGGCATTTTGAACTCAACGTCTACAACCCGATGATGTCCTATAACGTCTTGCAAAGCATGCAGCTTTTGGGCGACGCGGCGGGGTCTTTCACCGACAATATGGTGGTGGGCACCCAAGCCAATATCGCCCGGATCGACAGGTTGATGAAGGAATCGCTGATGCTGGTGACGGCTTTGGCCCCGACCATCGGCTATGACGCCGCCACCAAAGTCGCCAAAACCGCGCATAAGAACGGCACCACCCTGCGCGAAGAAGCGATTGCTTTGGGCTATGTTGACGGCGAAACCTTTGACCGTGTGGTGCGGCCTGAAGATATGGTCGGGCCGAAAGGCTGATGGCCGAACTCATCAACCTGCGCAGCGTTCGGAAGGCCAAAGACAAGGCCACCGCCCGCGCGCAGGCGGATGCCAATGCGGTGAAATTTGGCCGCCGCAAGGGCGACAAAGCGCTGGAAGCGGCGCGGCTTGAGAAAGCCGCGCGCGATCTTGACGGGCACGCCATCACGCCGAAAGACCCGGAATGAGCGGCAGGCCGGTCAAACATTCGGTGACCTTGAAGGGGCACCGCACCTCGATCTCGCTGGAGCAGGCTTTCTGGGACGGCTTTTGTGAAATCGCCCACGCGCGCGGTCAAACCCTCAACGCCTTGGCCGCAGAAATCGACGCGGGCCGCACGGATGACATCGGCCTCGCCTCGGCAATCCGGGTATTTGTGCTGGAAACGCTCCGCCGTTAGCGCCGGGTGATCCGCAGCCAGATGCCGTCCTTCGCCCGCACGGTCAGATGCGCCACGGGCACAGCCTCACGCCCTACAACACATTCAAACCGAAACGCCCGCGCTAGCAGAGCCAGCAGCAGCGTGCCCTCCACCATCGCAAAGCCCGCGCCAGTACAAACCCGTGGCCCCGCTGAAAACGGCATATAGGCATCGCGGGCACAGGCGCGATTTTCCTCGCTTTGCCAACGGTTTGGGACGAACTCATCCGGCCTGTCCCAGATCCGTTCGTGGCGGTGCAGGTGCCACGGGCTAAGCACAATTTGCGCGCCGGGAGCCACCTTGCGCCCCCGCATATCCTCGGGGCAGGCGTTTTCGCGCACCATCATCGGCACCGGAGGATAGAGCCGCAACACCTCACGGAAAACATCACGGGTGAAGCGCAATTTGGACAATGCGCTAAACTCCGGCTGATCGCCCAAACTCTGCGCCTCGCCTGCGACCTTTTCCTGCGTCTCAGGGTCCATCGCCAGCATCAGCAGTGTCCAAGACAAAGCCGAGGCGCTGGTTTCATGCCCGGCCAGAAAGAAAATCGCCACCTGATCGACCATCTCGGCGGTTTCAAACCGTTCTCCGGTCAGCGTATCAACCGTGGTCATGATCTTCGTCGCCAGATCATCGGGTGCCGTCCCCGCCGCAATCTCAGCCGCGCGTCCTTCCGTCAATCGTGTGATCAGCCCCCGGATCACCGCTGCTGATCGCTTGGTGGCGGCGCGGTGAAAGCGCGGCACCCATTTTGGCAAGGGCAGAAACGCCGCAAGGTTCAGAATGGGTTGCGTGCGCTGATAGGTGCGGAATTCGGCAAAAACCGCCGAGGCCACCTCGTGTTCAATCGGGATAGAAAACAACGTGCGGAAGATCACATCTGCCGCCGCATGGCTCATTTCTTCTTCAACCTCAACCTCACCCAGCGGCATCCGCGCCACCGCCGCCTGCCCTGCCGCCCAGATCGCGGGAAAGGTGTCGCGCAGCCGCCCGCCCTCAAACGCCGGGTCGATGATGCGACGCTGGCGCTTCCAGACCTCACCATTGGTGACGAACACCGAATTGCCCAGCAGCGGGTTCAACCCCTCGCGGATACGGTTGGATTTCGGGAAATCATCCGGGCGCTCGACCAGAACCCGGTTCACCAAGGCCGGATCGTTGCACATATAGCTGCGGAAGAATGGCGTGCGAAACTCGGCCATCCACGCCCGATACAGTCGTGCGGGCTGTGCCGACAGGATATCGGCGCGGAACAGCCGCAGGTATTGCAGCAGCGAAACCTTGTCGGCGCGCGCGCGCGGCTTGGGCGGGATCATGCCATGTCCCGATAGCCAGAGGCAGGGCGTTCAATGCGGCTTTTTGACGGGACACGATCACGGTAGCGATCAGCCAGACTGAGCGACCCGGCGGTGATCTGGAAATAATCGTAGTCTCCGGGGCGATCAAAGGCGCAAAGATATTGAAAATGCAGCCGAAAAAACTTCCAGCGCAGTTCTTTCCAACGTTCCGGCGACAGGGTTTGGGTGAAGGCGGCAGAGATCACCAAGGGCCAAAGTTTGTCTGGTGGGGCTACGCCTGTCACCGCAACCGGATCACACAAAGCAAAGGCGCAGCCATCGCCGGGGGCGGTGACATCGACCCAGACCAGATCCTCCTGCGCGGAAAGGTAGTGCAGGTCGGCGCGCAGCCGCTTGGCTTTTGGCAGGAAAGAAACCATCGGCACCACTTGCCCCAGCGACAAAAACGCCAGTCGTGCCGCATTTGCGGGCAGACCTTCGCGCAGCAGATCGGCCAGAATAGACACCGCCAGATGCGCGCCCGAGGAATGGCCAACCACCAGCACCTCATCAAACCCCGCCGTCATCGCTTCGCGAATCGACAGCCGAAATGCCGTCATCCGGGCTTCGAGTTCGGGCGGATTGGCGCCGCCCGCCTGCGCCGAATAGGCGTAATCATGCATCAGGTAGTAGGCGAAGACCTTGTTATCCCGGCGCTTAAAGGCCCGCAGCAGCGCCCAGACCACCCCCAGACCCGCCGCCCAACCCAAAGCCGGATGCACGTAAGTCACAAGTTCACCGACGCCCCAGCCCGCCAAACAAGCCAACAGCAGTTCTGCCAGCAGAAACACAAACGGATAGAGGGCGGCAATCATCGGCCCCTTGCGCAAGCCTGCCAGTCGAAACACCGCGCCGGAGCCGATATAGGTGTAAGCGGTGCGCAGCAGTTGCAAATAGGTGGCCAGAATCCCCCGCGCCATCGAGGTCTTGACGATATCCGACCACACCAGCACCTCGACATCGGCTTCCGTCACCGCACCCGCCATCGTGCCGGTGACATGCCAGCCATAAGGCCCGCCGGTTTTTTTCGGTCTCAAAGCAATCTGATAGCCCGAAATCTGCGCCTGCGCTTGGCCTTCCTTGCGGTAAAGCTCGCGGTAGCGGCGCGGATGGATTGGATCATAGCCGGGGATATAAAACACCCGCCTGCGACGCACGCGCTGATCGGGAACTGCTTGCGGGGGGATCGGTTCCATCGTGCCTCTGTCCAGTTGACGGCATCATGGCAGAGGAATTGGGCGATTTTAAGAGGAGAATTCTAGCCCAGATTTGCAAGGAAGGGCACATTCTCCAACAGCCAATAGGAGAAGGACGAAAAGCCGCCCGTCAGCATCAACAGACCAATGGTCCACAAAAGCAGGCCCATGATCTTCTCGATCCGCTCGGCATGACGTTTCATGAAAGCCACGAAGGGGGCAAGTCGGGCGAAGAAGGCGGCGACCAGCAGGAACGGGATACCCAGACCCGCCGCATAGACCGCCAGCAGGGTCATGCCACGCGCGACATTGCCCTCTTGAGCCGCCAATGACAGGATCGCGCCCAGTTGTGGGCCGATGCAGGGCGTCCAACCGAAGGCGAAGGCGAGGCCGAGAACGTAAGCGCCAAAGGCCGAGCCGCCTTGATCGCCTGCGTCCAGCCGCATCTCGCGATCCAGAAAGCCGATGCGGTAGATGCCGATGAAATGTGCTCCAAAAATCATCACCACCACGCCTGCGATGGTGGCGAAGGTGCTGGCATTGCCGAGGAAAAACGCGCCGAACGCCGAGGCCGCAAGGCCGAGCAGCAGGAAGACGGTGGAGAGGCCGAGGACGAAAAACAACGCAGCCAAGAGCGGCGAGCGCCCGGTTTTCATCTCGGAGACCGAGATGCCCGACATATAGGCAAGGTAAGGCGGCACGATCGGCAGCACGCAGGGGCTGAGGAACGACAGGATGCCTGCCACAAGGGCGACCAGCATCGCCGGGATCAGGCTTGCGTCAAAGATGTCGATGCCGAACATGGAAACTCCGTTTTGCAAGGGTCTAGCGCAGTTGGTGGCAAAGGTCACGCGAGGGTGCCTCACGTCTGCGTGCGGCATTTTGGGCTGGCGTCGCGGCCTCCGGCGGGGATATTTGGGCGCAGAGGATGGGCTTGGTATGATTTGGGATGTGGAGTTGGATTGCTTGGGGCTGTTGTGCCCCCTGCCCGTGCTCAGGGCCCGCAAGCGGTTGCTTGGCATGACGGCGGGTCAGGTTTTGCGGGTGCTGGCTAGTGACAAAATGGCGGCGATTGATCTGCCGCATTTCTGCGCCGAGGTGGGGCATGACTATCTGGGGGCCAGTGATGTGGACGGTGGCAGCGCCTATCTGATCCGGCGCAGATAGCGAAAGGGCGGCGGGTTTCCCCACCGCCCCAAAGCCTTAGCGACCCAAAGACCACCAGCCGCGCTTTTTCGGCTTGGCGGGGCCATCGTCTTCGGCAGGTTCAACCGCAGCGCTGGCGAGGCCCGGATCGACGTGCAGGCTGGCCGCCGGGGCCGCCTCAACCAAACCCGGATCGGCTTGCAGAACCGGCGCGCTTGCCACCGGAGCGGCTTCTGCGACAGCTTCCACCGCGACCGAAGCGGGCACTTCAGCGACAACAGCCTCAACCACCGTATCAGCCTTAGGCTTGGCACGGCTGGCGCGGCTGCGCGTCGGTTTCGGCTTTTCTTCAGCCACAATCGGGGTTTCTGCGACCACAACTTCGGTCGCGATGTCCGCCACAGGTTCCGCCTTCACGGCCCTGCTGCGCGAGCGGCTGCGGGCGGGCTTCACCGCCTCGGCTGCGGGCGCTTCCGTTACAGCCACTATTGCAGCCCCTGCCGCCGCCGATTTGCTGCCACGCGGTGCGCGGGTCCGGGTTGGCTTTTTCACTTCAACCTCAGCAGGCACCTCAACCGAGGCCTCTGCTGCGATTTCCGTCACCGCCGAGGGCGCATCATCGCCCGCCTCGTCGTCGCCGTCATCATCGCCCTCGTCGCCTTCGGCATCCGCGCCAGCGATAGCCTCACCCGGCTGACCGGGCTTCTTGCGACGACGCCGGCGGCGGCGCTTCTTGCCAGTGCCACCTTCGCCATTCGCCGCCGCAGGAGCGGGGACTGCCGCAGCAGCAGGAGCCGCCTCAACCACTTCGGCGTCTTCGACATCATCCACATCGTCGATGATATCTTCGTCTTCTTCTTCCGCCACCGGCGCGCCCATCAGCGAGGCATTGCCCGAGATCACCGAAGACACTTCCGGCACCACCCGCGTCGCGGTCTTGAACTTTTCAATCGAGAAATCCGGGCTGATCATCGCCGGATCGCATTCAATCCGCACCGACATGCCATAACGCGCCTCGATCAGCGCGATATGCTCGCGCTTGCCGTTGATCAGGAAGTTCACGATGCCAATCGGTGCCTTGAGCAACACTTCTTTCGAGCGTTTCCGCGTGCCTTCTTCTTCCAACGCGCGCAACACTTGCAAGCCAAGGCTGTCATCCGAACGGATCAGCCCGGTGCCATGGCAATGCGAGCAAGGCTGTGTGGTCGATTCCAGCATCCCCGGGCGCAGCCGCTGACGCGACATTTCCATCAGGCCAAAGCCGGAAATCCGCCCCACCTGAATCCGTGCGCGGTCGGTTTTCAGCTT
>CAYLYV010000145.1:0-11956 GCA_964387655.1 uncultured Cypionkella sp.
GTTCGTACTGGGCCGGATCGAGCCGGGCGAAACGGTCACGCGCGAGGTGTCGGTAAGGGCGGCAATCTCGCGCTCGGGCGGCAGCAGGGTGTCGGGGGCGAGAAAGCCGCTTTCGATGCCGCTTTCCAGACGTTTGCGCAGTTGCACATAGAGTGGGCCTGCGGCGGGGTTCAGCCAGAGATCGGGCTTCAGAAATTCGGCGACATTCATGGCTGTGCCCTCGCGTGACGGGCAGCCAGCGCCAGTGCGCCATCCAGCGCCGTGCCTTTCGCCGCCACAGTGGGCAGGTTCAGCCAGCGGGCATAGGCGGGGCCAAGGCCGCCGGTGAGGCACAGCGCTTCGCTGGGGTTCCAGCCGACGACTTCCAGCGCCCGGCGGATATAGGCGGCGCCTTCCTGCATCAGTCGCGCGCCCAGAGGATCGCCTGCTTCGGCGGCGGCGACGACATCGCGGGCGAGGCGGGCGTAATCCGAGGGCTGTGAGTTCAAAGAAAACAGCACGATGCGCCCCGGATCATCGCCATGTTCGCGCAGGATGGCGTGGCTGAGATCGGTGTGGGGGGCGAAACCGTCGACCGATAGCATGACTTCCTCAAGGCAGCGGCGCAACAGCCAGGCCCCCGAGGCTTGATCGCCGATGTAAAAGCCCCAACCGCCGACGCCGTGGATCTTGCCCGCGACCTGCCGCCCGATGAAAGACCCGGTGCCGATCGCGGCCAAGGCCCCATCGGCTTCACCCAAGGCCCCGGCAATGGTGGTGGGGCGGTCGTCGGTGACGGTGACTTGGGCGAAGGGCAGGTGGGCTGCGACGCGGGCGGCGATGGCGGGGCTCATCACGCCCGCAAGGCCAAGATGGGCGGAAGCGGTCGCGAGATCTGCGAGAGTAAGGCCCGCCTGCGCGGCCAGTTGCGCCAGCGCGGCGTTGATGGTGGCCAGCGCGGCGTCAAAGTCGGTGGAGACATTGGCGGCGCCAAGCACCACGTCATGGCGAGCGCCTGACCCGACCAGCAGGGTTGCTCGGCAAGAGGTGCCGCCGCCGTCAACGCCGATCAGCAGGGGGCTGGTCAAGGGGGAATCTACATGTGCCATACAGATACCATTATGATACCTTTCAAAAAAAGCAACGAATATATTTCGCTTATATGGCTCAAAAATGCAAATTTTGCGCTTTGTGAAGATTTTATTGGACAAGAGGTATTCAATAGGTATCTGATAGTAGAACCAGAGGAGATTCGGATGTCGCTGCCCGTAACTGAACATTTGCATCCTGCCGCAGCCGGTCTGGACACGCAGCCAGGCCTGGTGGTTCTGGAGCATTTGCTGGGCGCGCAGGCGGCAGCGGTGCAGGTCGTGGCGCAGGCTTTGCCGCAGATCGAGGCGGCGGCGGCGCTGATGGCGGACGCTTTGCGGGGCGATGGGCGGCTGGTCTATGCCGGGGCGGGATCTTCGGCGCTGATGGCGATCTCGGATGGGCTGGAGCTGGGTGGGACGTTTGGTGTTGCGGCGGACCGGGTGCTGTTGCTGATGGCGGGCGGTCTGCCGGTTGATGCGCGGATGCCGGGGGATACCGAGGATGATGCCGAGGAAGGCGCGCGGGCGGCGCAGGTTTTGCGCGCAGGGGATGTGGTGATCGCGGTGACGGCTTCGGGGCGCACGCCCTATGCGCTGGCGGTGGCCAAAGTGGCGCGGGCGCGTGGGGCGCGGGTGGTTGCGATCGCCAATGTGGCGGGGGCCGCCCTGTTTGACCATGCCGATGTGGCGATTTGTTTGGCCACACCGCCCGAGGTGATCGCAGGCTCGACCCGGATGGGGGCGGGAACGGCGCAGAAGGTGGCGTTGAATATGATGTCGACGCTGATGGGCATACGCTTGGGCCAGGTGCATGATGGCATGATGGTCGGGCTGGTGGCGGATAATGACAAGCTGCGCGCGCGGGCGACCGCCATGGTGGCGCGGATTGCAGCGGTGGATGACATGCTGGCCGTGGGCGCATTGGATATCGCGCAGGGCGCGGTGAAGCCGGCGGTGCTGATAGCATTGGGGCAGGCGCCTGACGCGGCGCTGCGCTTATTGAGCGAAACGCAAGGAAACCTGCGCGCGGCCATCGCGCGCGGACATAAAAACGGCAGCTGAAGCCGGTGATTTTAACCAACAAAGGGAGATTCCCATGACCAAGACCAAATTGATCGGCGCGCTGTTGGCCAGCACTTTGCTGGCTTCGGCGGCCTATGCCGAGGATGTGACGCTGACCATCGAATCCTGGCGCAATGACGATGTGCTGATCTGGCAGGACACGATTATTCCGGCGTTTGAGGCGGCCAACCCGGGCATCAAGGTGGTGTTCGCGCCGACTGCGCCTGCGGAATATAACGCAGTGCTGAACTCGAAACTCGATGCCGGTTCGGCCGGTGATCTGGTGACTTGCCGTCCGTTTGATGCCTCGCTGGAGCTGTACAAGAAGGGCAATCTGGCGGATCTGAGCGGGCTGGCCGCGATGGCGAATTTCTCGCCGGTGGCGAAATCGGCATGGCAGACCGATGATGGTTCGGCGACCTTCTGCGTGCCGATGGCCTCGGTGATCCACGGCTTTATCTATAACAAGGACGCGTTTGACGCTTTGGGTATCGCGGTACCAACGACGCGCGACGAGTTCTTTGCGGCCCTCGACAAGATCAAGGCCGATGGCACCTATATCCCGCTGGCGATGGGCACCAACGACCAGTGGGAAGCCGCGACGATGGGCTATAACAACATCGGGCCGAACTATTGGAAGGGCGAGGAAGGTCGTCTGGCGCTGATCAAGGGCGAGCAGAAGCTGACCGACGCCGATTGGGTGGCGCCGTTCACCGAGCTTGCGAAGTGGAAGGATTATCTGGGCGACGGCTTTGAAGCGCAGACCTACCCGGACAGCCAGAACCTGTTCACGCTGGGTCGCGCTGCGATCTATCCTGCCGGGTCGTGGGAAATCGCCGGTTTCAACAAGCAGGCCGCGTTCAAGATGGGGGCTTTCCCGCCGCCGGTGCAAGCGGCGGGGGATACCTGCTATATCTCGGATCACACCGATATCGCGCTGGGGATGAATGCGAAATCGGCGCATCCTGAGGAAACCAAGAAATTCCTCGAATGGGTCGGCTCGGCGGATTTCGCCAAGATGTATGCCAACGCGCTGCCGGGCTTCTTCAGCCTGAATTCCACCCCGGTGACGATGGAAGACCCGCTGGCGCAGGAGTTCGTGTCATGGCGTGACAAGTGCCAGTCGTCGATCCGCTCGACCTATCAGATCCTGTCGCGCGGCACGCCGAACCTGGAGAATGAGACCTGGAACGCCTCGGCCAATGTGATCAAGGGCACCGAGACGCCGGAAGCGGCAGCGGCCCGTCTGCAAGAGGGTCTTGCCAGCTGGTACGAGCCGCAGAAGGCCAAGTAAGCCTGAGGCTTGTCTGAAAACGCCGGGGGGCTTGCGCGCCCCCCGGACCCCTGCTTGGCGCATTTTCTGCGAACCAAAGGTTGACCGCATGTCTGACCGCAAACCCTTCCGCTGGCATATTCTGGTGTTTCTGGCCCCGGCTGTGCTGGTTTACACCGCCATCATGATCATCCCGCTGTTCGCGACGCTGAACCTGTCGCTGTTCACAAAGGTGGATCGGGTGACGCAGTTCAACGGGTTGGGGAATTTCCGCACGCTGTTTGGCGATCCGCGGTGGTCGGCGAGTTTCTGGAATGCGTTGGGCAATAATACCTGGTTTTTCATCGTGCATATGCTGGTGCAAAACCCGATTGGCATTCTGCTGGCGGCAATCTTGTCGAATCCGCGGCTGCGCGGGGCGGCGTTTTACCGGACGGCGATTTTCATTCCGACCATTCTGAGCTTTGTGGTGGTGGGGTTCGTCTGGAAGCTGATGCTGTCGCCAATCTGGGGCGTGGCACCGGATTTGCTGAGCATGGTCGGGCTGAAATCATGGTTCGCGCCGTGGCTTGGCAAAGAGGCCTATGCGCTGACCACTTTGGCGCTGATCTCGGTCTGGCAGTTTGTCGGTATTCCGATGATGCTGATTTATGCCGCCCTTTTGAGCATCCCGGATGAGGTGATCGAGGCGGCGGAGATGGATGGGATCACCGGGGCTTCACAGTTCTGGAAGATCAAGCTGCCGCTGATCCTGCCGAGCATCGGGATTATCTCGATCCTGACATTTGTCGGCAATTTCAACGCCTTCGATCTGATCTATTCGGCGCAAGGCGCGCTGGCGGGGCCGAACTTTGCCACCGATATTCTCGGCACCTTCCTCTACCGCACCTTCTTTGGCTTTCAGTTGCAACTGGGCGATCAGAACATGGGGGCGACGATTGCGACCGCGATGTTCTTCATCATCCTGATTGGCGTCTGCATCTATCTGTTTGCCATTCAACCGCGGCTGCGCCGCTATCAGTTTTAAGGGGGGATCATGTCCGTCTCACGCCATTCCCCCGCCCGCAGCGTGGCCGCCCATGCGGTGCTGCTGACCTATACGCTGATCGCCTTGTTCCCGGTTTTTGTCATCGTGATCAATGCGTTCAAATCCCGCAAGGCGATCTTTGCGCATCCGCTGGCGCTGCCCAATGCCGAGACTTTGGATTGGGTCGGCTTTCAGACCGTGCTGAAACAGGGCGACTTCTTTCAGTATTTTCTCAATTCGATGACCGTCACCGTGGGCAGCCTGTTCTTCGTGCTGCTGTTTGGCGCGATGGCGGCGTTTGCTTTGTCGGAGTATCGCTTTAAGGGCAACACCATGGTCGGCCTGTATCTGGCGCTGGGCATCATGATCCCGATTAGGCTGGGGACGGTGGCGATCTTGCAGCTGATGGTGGCGAGCGGGTTGGTGAATACGCTGACTTCCCTGGTGCTGGTCTATACCGCGCAGGGGCTGCCGTTGGCGGTGTTCATCTTGTCGGAATTCATGCGGCAGGTGTCGGATGATCTGAAGAATGCCGGGCGGATTGATGGGCTTTCGGAATACCGCATCTTCTTCCGGCTGGTGCTGCCCTTGGTGCGGCCTGCGATGGCGACGGTGGCGGTGTTTACCATGATCCCGATCTGGAATGATCTGTGGTTTCCGCCGATCCTGGCCCCGGCGGAAAGCACCAAGACCATCACCTTGGGCAGTCAGGTGTTCATCGGGCAGTTTGTGACGGATTGGAACGCAGTGCTGGCGGCGCTGAGTTTGGCGATCTTGCCGGTGCTGGTGCTGTATCTGATCTTCTCGCGCCAACTTATTCGCGGCATCACCGCCGGCGCAGTTAAATAGGGGGCGGCCGTTAAATGACGATCAAAGTACTCGTTGCCGGTTTGGGCAATATGGGCCGCAGCCATGCGCTCGCCTATCACAACGATCCGGCGTTTGAGATCATCGGGCTGGTGAACCGCTCGAAGGTTGATCTGCCTGCGGAGTTGCAGGGCTATCCGCTGCTGACGGATTATGCGGAGGCGCTGGCGGCGTTGCAGCCTGATCTGGTTTGCGTGGCGACCTATTCCGACAGCCATGCCGATTATGCCTGTGCGGCGATGGCGGCGGGGGCGGATGTGTTTGTTGAAAAGCCGCTTGCGACGACGGTGGCCGATGCGCGCCGCGTGCAGGCGATGGCGTTAGAGACCGGGCGCAAGGTGGTGGTGGGCTACATCCTGCGGCATCACCCGAGTTGGATCCGGTTGATCGCCGAGGCGCGGGCGTTGGGCGGGCCTTATGTGTTCCGGCTGAACCTGAACCAGCAATCCAGTGGGCCGACGTGGGAGGTGCATAAGGCGTTGCTGCAGACCACGCCGCCGATTGTCGATTGCGGCGTGCATTATGTCGATGTGATGTGCCAGATCACCGATGCGCAGCCGGTTGAGGTGCGTGGGATGGGGTTGCGGCTGTCGAGTGAAATTGCGCCCGATATGTATAACTACGGGCATTTTCAGGTGATTTTCGCCGATGGCAGCCTTGGTTGGTATGAGGCTGGCTGGGGGCCGATGATGTCGGACACCGCGTTTTTCGTCAAAGATGTGGTCAGCCCGAATGGTGCGGTTTCTATCCGTATGCCGGAGTCGGCGCGCTCGGATGATATCGACACCCACACCAAGACCTCGCTCTTGCGGGTGCATAAGGTGGCGACGGGGGATACCGATATTTCGATGGCGGATGAGCCGGGCCACCAAGAGTTGTGCGACCGAGAGGCGGCCTATGTGGCGCGCGCGATCCATGAGAACCTCGATCTGACCCGGCATATGAACGATGCGGTGCAATCTTTGGCGATCTGCCTTGCGGCGGATGAAAGCGTGCGATCCGGCCACCCTGTCAAGCTAGGAGCCTGAGATGGGCAATCTGACCCTTTCCAATGTGACCAAGAATTTCGGCACCGTCGAGGTGATCAAGGGCGTCAATCTGACGGTGGAGGATGGCGAGTTCTGCGTCTTTGTCGGCCCCTCGGGCTGCGGGAAATCGACGTTGCTGCGGATCATCGCGGGGCTGGAGGATGCGAGCGGCGGTGAGATCAAGATTGACGGCGTGTCGGTGAACAACACCCCGCCCAGCAAGCGCGAAATCGCGATGGTGTTCCAATCCTACGCGCTTTACCCGCATTTGACGGTGCGCGATAACATGGGGTTGGGGCTGAAACAGGCGGGGTCTTCGACGGCGCAGGTCGCCGAAAGTGTGGCGCGGGCGTCTGGGATGCTGTCGCTGGAGGCGCTGCTGGATCGGCGGCCTGCGGAATTGTCGGGCGGGCAGCGGCAGCGGGTGGCGATTGGCCGGGCGATCGTGCGCACGCCCAAGCTGTTCCTGTTCGACGAGCCTTTGTCGAATTTGGACGCGGCGTTGCGGGTGAACACGCGGATCGAGATTGCGCGCCTGCACCGCGAATTGAAGGCGACGATGGTTTACGTCACGCATGATCAGGTCGAGGCGATGACCTTGGCCGATAAGATCCTGGTGCTGAACGCAGGTAGGGTCGAGCAGGTCGGGCGGCCGATGGATTTGTACAATGATCCCGACAATGCTTTCGTGGCGGGCTTTATCGGCAGCCCGAAGATGAACTTTCTGAAAGCCGCCGCCTTGGGCGAGGCAGGCGAGACGATTGGCGTGCGCCCCGAACATCTGACGATCTCGCGCACGGCGGGGGCGATCTCGGGCAGCATCAGCCATGTCGAAAAGCTGGGCAGGGAGACGCTGATCTATGTGCGCGCCGTGCCGCACGGGCTGCTGACGGTGCGGCAGTTTGGCGAGCAGGAGTTTGCGGTGGATGAGACGGTGTATCTGACCCCGGACGCGTCGCGCGCGTTTCGGTTTGACGCAGGCGGCTTGCGGATGCGCTAGGGCGCTGTACTTGACCCAAACCACCCATCCCATCCCATGCCGCCCCGGCCTTGAGCCGGGGCCTCGATCTGTGGCGTGAACACGTTGAGGCCCCGGCTCAAGGCCGGGGCGGCGCGGAAACCTAGTACCCAACACAGCAAAAAGCGCCCGAAAGGGCGCTTTTTGCTGTGTTTATTGGGAGTTTCCGATGGAGCGGGCGATGAGATTCGAACTCACGACCCTAACCTTGGCAAGGTTATGCTCTACCCCTGAGCTACGCCCGCAACCGTCGGATGGCGGTGAGATAAGCGAGCGGCGGGGCGGCTGCAAGGGGAAAAACGCAGCCCCGCCGATGATTTATCGGATGCCTTCAGGCAGAGGCAATGGCGGCGGATTTCAGCGGCGCTTTCACCGCCGCGGCGGCATGGATCAGCGCTTCGGCGATGTAATTCAACTCGGCCTCGGTCAGACGGGTCGGCAGGCGCACGTCGCAAGCGCGCATCAGCATCGCCCGGGTCTGCGGCAGATCGGGGGCCGGGCCAAGGAATTCCCAGTTCCAGAACGCGCGGGCGTTGCCTTCGGTGAGGCCAAATATCTGCACCGAGACGCCGCGCTGTTTGGCATGGGCTTGGAAGGCGAAGGCCTGCGCATCGGTCCAATCCCCGCCGAGGTTGAACTGGATGGAATCCGGGGCGCGTTGTTCGGGTGGCAGGGCAGGCGGCACGGTCAGGAACGGGCTGGCATTGAGCTGATCGGCAACCCGGTCATGGCCCGCGCGGCCCTTGGCGACACGGGTGGCGACCTCGGGCAGTTGTGGGCGGATCACGGCGGCGGAGAGGTTCTGCATCCGCATGTTGTAAAGTGGCAGCTTGTTTTGCCACAGCATGTAGCTGTTCTGCATGCCGGGATGTTTCTTCCAGTTCTGCTCATATGCGCCGGACATGATCACACAGCGGGCGGCGATTTCGGGATCATCGGTGATCAGGATGCCGCCTTCGCCCGCGTTGACCAGCTTGTAGGATTGGAAGCTGAAACAGCCGACTTTGCCGATGGTGCCGATGTTTTTGCCGTGCCACGTGGTGCCAAGCGAATGGGCGGCATCTTCGATGACCGGGATGTTGCGCGCATCACACAAAGCCATGATCGCGTCCATGTCACTGGTATGGCCGCGCATGTGGCTGATCAGGACGGCGGCTGCGTCGCCCAATTTGGCGGCGAAATCGGCCAGGTCGACGCGGTAATTCTCGCCAACCTCAACCAACACTGGCGTGCAATCGGCATGGACGACGGCAGAGGGGACGGCGGCGAAGGTGAAGGCGGGGATCAGAATGTTGGCCCCACGCGGCAGGTCCAGCGCCTTGATGGCGAGGAACAAGGCGGCCGAACAAGAGGCGACGGCGAGGGCGTATTTGGCTCCCAACAGATCGGCGAATTCCTGCTCCAGCAGGGCCACCGGCGCGCCTTCGGCGGCGGTGTAGCGGAACAGATCGCCGGAGCTCAGCAGGCGCTCAATCTCGGCGCGCGCGGCCTCGGGGATCGGTTCGGCATCGTAGGTTTGCGGGGCGCGGGTTTGTCCGTCAGCAGCCATGATCACAGCTTTCCTTAAACTCTTCTTCAGGAAAGCTTTAAACGCAAGGTCTGTGTCAGGCTAGTGACAATCGCGGGGTTTGGGCGAAATCCGCCTATTTGTCAGGCAGATTTTGCTGTGCAGCAAAGGCTTGGCAACACCGCCCCGCTGTCGGGGGCGGTGTTTGGAGATGAAATCGCCTAAAGGCCGAGGCGGTCGCGCATGCTATACCATGTCATCGCCAGCACCAGCATCGGCCAGCGCAAAGCCGCACCGCCGGGGAAGCGCGGTTGCGGTAGGCTGGCCATCAGATCGAAACGCTCGGATTGCGCGGCTGTGGCTTCGGCGAGGATTTTGCCCGCAAGGGTGGCCATCGCGACGCCGTGGCCGGAATAGCCCGAGGCCGACAAGGTGTTCGGATAGGGCCGGGTGAAGCAGGGCATCCGGTTCATGGTGATCGCCAAGGTGCCGCCCCAGGCGTAGTCGATCTTGGTGCCCTTCAGTTGCGGGTAGACCTCAAGCATTGGTTTTGACACGGTTTTGATCAGGTCGGGGAAGCGGTAGCCGTAGGATTCGCCCCCGCCGAACAGCAGGCGGTTGTCTTCCGACAGCCGCCAGTAATTGACGACGAATTTGGTGTCGGCCACGGCCACGGGCTGCGACAGGATATCCTTTGCGCGGTCGCCGAGCGGTTCGGTGGCGAGGATGAAGTTGTTGATCGGCATGACTTTTGCCGCGACTTTCGGCGCGAGATTGCCGAGATAACCGTTGCCCGCAAGGATCAACTGCTTGGCATGGACGCGGCCTTGGGCGGTGTGAACCACGGGCTGCGCGCCATGGTCAATGTGGGTGACTTCGGAAAGCTCATGCAGGCGCGCCCCCGTCTTGGCGGCGGCGGCGGCAAGGCCGAGCGCGTAGTTCAGCGGGTGCAGGTGGCCCGCGTCACGGTCGATCTCGCCACCTTTGTAGACCTTGGAGCCGATCAGGGTTTGGATGCCCGCGCGGTCCAGCGGTTCGAGGTGGGTGTAGCCGTAGTCGCGGCAGAGTTTTTCGGCATAAGCGTGGCTGTCGCGGACCTGTGCATCGGTCCAGCAAGCATGGGCAATGCCGGGGTAGAAGCTGATGGGGATGTTGTGAGATTGGATGAGGGTCTTCACCAAAGCTTTTGATTCTTCAGCCAAATCCCAGAGTTTGTGGGCGGCTTCGACCCCTACTGCTTTCTCAATCCAATCCTGATCTTGGCGCTGGCCGGAACCGACTTGCCCGCCATTGCGCCCCGAGGCTCCGAAGCCCAGCCTATGGGCCTCCAGCAGCACCACATCATAGCCCTTTTCGGCCAGATGCAGGGCTGCGGACAGGCCGGTGTAGCCGCCGCCGACGATGCAGACATCGGCGCGGGTCTCGCCTTGCAGGGCTGGGAACGGGGCCAGCGGCGTGCGCGTGGCGGCGTAGTAAGACGGGGGGTAGGCCCCCGTCTGATCGTTGGCGTGCAGCAGGTTCATCTTAAACGTTCAACAGCAGGTGCTCGCGTTCCCACGGGCTGATGACTTGCAGGAACTCTTTGTATTCGTTGCGCTTTACCGAATCGTAGACGGCGACAAATTCCGGCCCCATCACCTCGCAGAGCGCCTTGTCTTCTTCCAGCAGGTCCAAAGCATCGCCCAGATTGACCGGAATATCGTCGCTGTCGATATAGGCGGAACCGCTGAACTCGGGGCGCGGGTTTTTCTTTTCCATCAGGCCGAGATAGCCGCAGGCGAGGGTGGCGGCGATGCCGAGATAGGGGTTGCAATCCATCCCCGGCAGGCGGTTTTCCACCCGACGACCAGCGGGGCTGGAGATCGGGATGCGCAGGCCGGTGGTGCGGTTGTCGCGGCCCCATTCAAGGTTAATCGGGGCGGCGAAATCCGGCACATAGCGGCGATAGGAGTTCACATAGGGGGCGAGCAGAGCGATGGCCCCGGTCAGATGGTTCTGCATCCCGGCGATGAAATGCAGGAAAGCCTCGGTTTCGCCGCCCTTTTTGTCGGAAAAGATGTTCTTGCCGGTTTTGCTATCGACGATCGAAGTGTGGATATGCATCGCCGAGCCCGGCTCTCCGGCGATGGGTTTTGCCATGAAGGTGGCGAAACAATCGTGGCGGTGGGCGGCTTCGCGGATCAGGCGTTTGAAGAAAAATACATCGTCGGCGAGGCGGATCGGGTCGCCGTGGGCGAGATTGAGCTCAATCTGGCCCGCGCCGCCTTCTTGCAGGATGCCATCAATCTCTAAACCTTGCGCTTCGGCGAAATCATAGATGTCGTCGATCACCTTGCCGTATTCGTCGATCGCCGACAGGCTATAGGCCTGCTTGCCCGCAGCCCTGCGGCCCGAGCGGCCCATCGGCGGGATCACCGGCTGGTTGGGGTCGATGTTGCGGGCGGTCAGGAAAAATTCCATCTCGGGGGCGACGACCGGGGTCCAGCCTTCGGCGGCGTAAAGATCCATGATCCGGCGCAGCACGTTGCGCGGCGCGAAGGGCACGAGGTTGCCGTCTTGGTCTTTGGCGTCGTGGATGACTTGCAGGGTGATATCGGCGGTCCAGGGGGCGGCGGTGGCGGTGGTGAAATCGGGCTCCAGAATCATATCCGGCTCTGTGAAGGCGTCGAACGGATTGTCGGCCCATTCGCCGGTGATGGTCTGCAGGAAGATCGAATTGGGCAGGAAGTAATTGCCCTGATGGGCAAATTTTCCGGCGGGCATGGCTTTGCCGCGCGCAACGCCTGCGATATCGCCGATCACACATTCCACTTCGTCTACCCGGCGGTCACCGATGTAGTTCCGCGCTGCCTCTGGCAGTTGGTCGGTCCATTTGGACATTTTTCACACTGTTGGTTCGGGTTATTCCCCGGCTTCAAGCGAGGGACTTATTGTCTTTTGGCCTTGAAGAAAGCAGCGATTTGCGCCGCCATCGTCTGATCTTGAATAGGGTCCGACAGCCGATCTGCGGCTGCCGCCATGACCTCGTCGGGGACCAGACCTTTGCCCCGAGTCTGCATCAAGCCATCAATGAATTCGGGACGAAATTCAGGATGGGCCTGCAC
>CAYLYV010000146.1:0-11761 GCA_964387655.1 uncultured Cypionkella sp.
GACTGCAGGTCGGCACGGATACCCTCAAGGCGATCTGACGCGGTGGGGAAGTTCGGCGAATAATGCACGCTACGCTATTTCCATGCCGGGCGATTCGCGGTATGGGACCTAGATCGGCCCGAGGATTCCGGGGCAAGCGGCAGGGAGGCTGGCTTGCGATGGGGAATGAGGTGCCGTTTTTATGGGACTTCACGGGCATGGCCAAGGCCATCCCCCATCAGGAAAAGACATGATTGATCAAGTGATTGCCGCGCCTTTGGCTGCGGCTTTGACGGCTAAGGGCTATGAAAACCTCACCGCCGTGCAGACCGCGATGCTGCAACCAGATGCGCAGGGCCGCGACGTGCTGGTGTCAGCGCAAACCGGTTCGGGCAAGACCGTGGCCTTCGGGATCGCGATTGCGGATCAGATTTTGGGCGGCATGGACAAGCTGCTTTATGCTGATAATCCGCTGGCTTTGGTGATCGCACCCACCCGCGAATTGGCGCTGCAAGTGGCGCGCGAATTGGAATGGCTTTACGCTTCGGCGGGCGCTGTGATTGCCACCTGCGTCGGCGGCATGGATTACCGTTCGGAAAAGCGCGTGCTGGATCGCGGCGCGCATATCGTTGTCGGCACGCCAGGCCGTCTGCGCGACCATATCGACCGCAAATCGCTGAACCTGTCGGGCCTGCGCGCGGCGGTGTTGGACGAGGCCGACGAGATGCTCGATTTGGGCTTCCGTGAGGATCTGGAATATATCCTCGCCGCTTCACCGGAAGATCGCCGCACGTTGATGTTCTCGGCCACGGTGCCGAAAGAGATCGCCAAGCTGGCGGAAGATTTCCAGGTTAACGCGCTGCGGATTGCCGCACAGGGCGAGGCCAAGCAGCATGTCGATATCGAATATCGCGCGCTTTCGGTGGCGGTGCGCGACCGCGAACATGCGATTTTCAACATGCTGCGGTTTTATGAGGCGAAGACCGCGATCGTGTTCTGCAAGACTCGGGTCAACGTCAACCATCTGATGGCGCGGATGGGCAATCGGGGTTTCAAAGTGGTGGCTTTGTCGGGCGAGTTGAGCCAGCAAGAGCGCACCAACGCGCTGACTGCGTTGCGCAATGGCCGCGCGAACGTCTGTATCGCCACCGATGTGGCGGCGCGCGGCATCGACTTGCCGGGGTTGGAACTGGTCATTCACGCCGATCTGCCTTCAAATTCTGAGACGCTTTTGCATCGTTCGGGGCGGACCGGGCGCGCGGGTTCCAAGGGCGTTTCGGCGCTGATCGTGGCCCCATCCGAGTTCAAGAAAGCCCAGCGGTTGTTGCAGGGTGCCAAGGTTGTGGCGGAATGGGGCGCGGCCCCGTCGGCAGACGACGTGCAGGCAAAAGACGATATGCGCATCTTTGAAAACCCGGTCTTCGGTCAGAATCTGACCGATGAGATGGGCATGGCGATGCAGCTGATCGAGCGCTTTGGTGCCGAACAGATCGCTGCGGCTTATGTGCAATCCTGGCGGTCGGGGCGCTCGGCTCCGGAAGTGCTGTCGGATCAGACAGGCCCGGTGCGGGAAGCCCGCGAAGCAGCGCCGCCGCGCGAGCGCAGCGAATTTGGCGCCTCGGTTTGGTATACGTTGTCGGTTGGCCGCGCGGGCCGTGCCGAAGCGCGTTGGCTGTTGCCGAAAATCTGTGACGCAGGCTCGATCACCAAGGATGGCATTGGTGCGATCCGCGTGCAGGAAGACATCACCTATGTGCAAATCGCCGAAGCCTTGGCCAGCCGGTTTGGTCTGACGCTGGAACTGGAAAACGGCGTTGTGATGGAGCGGATGGAAGGCGAGCCTTCGATGGATCGTCCGGAACGTGCGGCACGCGCCCCTGCGCGGGATCGGGCAGAGCGCCCGGTTCGCGCCGAGCGTTCGGAAAAGCCAGCGTATGAGAAGCGTGAAAAAGCGCCCTATGTGCCCAAGCCCTCGCGTCTGGTCGAGGAAGCGGTGGCGGATGGTTATGATCCGATCAAGGGGTCTGAGGCAGCGCCCGCTGAAGCGCCGCGTCCGCGCGCGCCGAAGCCTTATGCCAAGCGTGAGGATGATGCTGCGAAGCCTTATGCGCCGCGCGAAGCCAAGCCTTATGCGCCGCGTGGGGATAAGCCAGCCTACGCGCCCCGTGGTGACAAACCCGCCTATGCGCCGCGTGCGGATGGCGAACGCAAACCTTACGCGCCGCGTGCTGAGGGGGCCAAGCCCTACGCCAAGCGTGACGATGGCGACCGCAAGCCCTATGCGCCGCGTGGCGACAAGCCCGCTTATGCTCCGCGCGCCGATGGGGAACGTAAACCTTACGCGCCGCGCGCCGAGGGCGCCAAGCCTTACGCCAAGCGGGAAGATGGTGATCGCAAGCCTTACGCTCCGCGTGCTGACGGCGCAAAACCCTATGCACCGCGTGGCGACAAGCCTGCCTACGCGCCGAAATCGGCTGGGTTCAAATCGCATGGCGGTGCGGATGGCAAGCCGGGTAAATCCTTTGGGTCGAAATCGCATGGCTCAGAAGGCAAATCGTTTGGCAAGCCTGCGTTCTCCAAGCCTGCCGGGCCTAAGGTGGATGCCAAGGACACTTCAAAGCGGTTCGTGCCGCCGAAGAAAAAGTAATCTGAACTTCTGTTCACATTATTACGAATGAAAATTCACATAGGGCTGCCTTCGGGCGGCCCTATTGTTTTAGCAGCGGCATCAGATCGCGGTGCAGGGCGGGCGCGCAAGCCAAAGTGCCCGCCGACTGCGCGCCGGGAGCGTTGAAGCGCAGAGGGTGCCCGTGTTTATCGCTGACGCTGGCCCCTGCCCGCGTGGCGATCAGGCTGCCTGCGGCGATGTCCCATTCCCAAGCATCCATGAAGGTGATCATGCCGTCAAAGCTGCCATCGGCGACGAGGCACAGTCGATAGGCCAGTGAAGCGCGGAAGCTGCGCTGGAACTCGGGCGGGGTGGCGCGCCAGTGCTCGGGGTCTAAAGAATGTTTTGAGGTCAGGATGTTAGGGGCGTCTGCCAAGGATTTCTGGCTGCACTGGATCGGTTGGCCATCGCGCAAAGCCGGGCCTTCTCGGGTCGCGGTGTAGAGTTTGTCCAGCGCGGGCAGGTAAACCACGGCGGCGGTGATTGCGCCGTTATGGGCGACGGCGAGGGAATGGGAAAAGTGCTTCTCTCCGGCGATAAAAGCGCGGGTGCCGTCGATGGGGTCGATGATGAACTGATATTCGGTATCAAGCCGGGCGGTGTCGTCTGGAGTTTCCTCGGACAGCCAACCATAGCCGGGGCGGGCGCGGCGCAGGATGCCTTGGATCAGATCGTTGCAGGCGAGATCCGCCTCGGTCACCGGGCTCGCGTCAGCTTTGTCCCAAGCTTTCGGCGCGTTCTTCCAGTAGCGCAGGGCGACTTCGCCCGCGGCACGGGCAGCTTCTGTTAACAGGGCGAGGTCATGCGCCGGCAAGGATCATCCCTTCGACAAGCAGGCTGGGCACGCGGGTGGACAGATGCGCGCGGGCGTCATTGGCGGGGATGATGCGTTTGAGCATGTCGCGCAGGTTGCCGGCGATGGTGCATTCGTTGACCGGGAAAAGGATTTCGCCACCTTCCACCCAGAAACCGGAGGCTCCACGCGAATAATCGCCGGTGGTGGGGTTGATGGTGGAGCCGATCATCGAGGTGATCAACAGGCCGGTGCCCATGTCGCGGATCAGGTCGGCGCGGGAGGCGGTGCCTTGGGTGAGGTCTAGGTTGGAACTGGAGGGCGTGGGCGGGGCCGAGGTGCCGCGTGCCGCGTTTCCGGTGCTTTCAAGTCCAAGTTGTCGGGCGGTGGCGAGGTCAAGGGTCCAGCCCAGCAGAATGCCGTTTTCGATGACCATGCGGCGCTGTGAGGGCAGGCCTTCGCCGTCAAACGGGCGCGAGCCGCCGATACGGGGGCGCAGCGGGTCTTCGATCAGCGACAGGTGGGCGGGCAGGACTTGGCTGCCTAAGCCGTTGAGAAGCCATGAGGAACCCCGTGCGATGGCAGCCCCGTTGATGGCTGAAGTCAGATGGCCGATCAGCGAGGCGGCGACGCGTTCGTCGAAGATCACCGGGTAAGTGCCGGTTTTCGGTTTTGTCGCCCCGGCGCGGGCCAAGGCGCGTTCGGCGGCAAGCTGGCCGATGCTGGTGGCCGTGGGCATGTCGGCGGCGAAGATGCGGCCTTCGCCGGCATAGTCCCGCTCCATCGCCGTGCCGGACCCGATGAAAGCGACGGCAGAAACCGAATGCGACGAGCGTTCATAGCCGCCCGCGAAACCGTTGGAGGCGGCGAGGTGGACTTGGCGGCGACCGTAACCTGCCGAGGCTTCGACTTGTGTGATGCCGGGGGCCGTCATAGAGGCGGCTTCGGCTTCGCGGGCGAGGGATTCCAAGTGGGCGGCGGAGGGTTCTTCGGCGTCTTCCACCAGTTGCAGGGCGGCGAGATCCCAGTGTTTTGCGATTTGATCCGGCGTAGCCAGACCGGCATAGGGGTCGTTTGGGGCTTCGCGGGCCATGGCTACTGCGCGTTCGGCAAGGCGCGCTAGGGTGGCGGGAGAGGTGTCGGAGGCGGAAACGCAGGCCTGCCTGCCCCCGATCAGCACACGCAGGCCGATCTCGGTCGCTTCGGAGCGCTCGGCTTGCTCTAACGCACCTGCGCGGATGTCGATGGATTGCGAGGTGCCGGAGAGGGCCATCGCGTCGGCGGCTTCGGCTCCGGCTGCTTTGGCGGCTTGGAGAAGGGCTTCGGTCAGCGAGGCGAGACGGGACATGGGCATCCTTAAGGGATTTGACTTCGTTGCGGCTCAAAGTCATGCTTTCCGGGCGGAGTTCAAGATGTAAGGGCATATTTAGCCCATCAAGTTTTTTCAAAAAGGATTTTGCCATGCCGTGGACGGTGGTGGTGGATGCGCAGGGCCAGCGCTGGGGCGTCAATAAAGAGGGCGTTTATCTGATGCTGCGGGCGGCGCTGCGGGCGGAAAAAATCAAGGCGCGCTCGCAGATCACCTCGGTGGAAAACGGCTTTCTGATGCCGACGACCTATCTGTTTGAGACCGATTGGAACGGCCTGCGGGCGGATGTCGATCAGGAAACCAACACGTTTTATCTCGATGCCGCCGAGCGGTTGTCGCGCGATCCGGGTGGGATGCGGTCGAACCTGTTGGGGATGATCGCGCGCGGGCGCAGTGATTTCAACGCGGTCGAGGCGATGCGGCGTAGGGCGACGCGGCAGTCATCAGAAAGCATTTCCAACAATGTCGAGGGCTGGGAGACGGCGCTGGCGGTGGCGCAGTTCACCCGCGACACCTCGGCGACGATCTTGGTGGTGGGGGCGGGGTTGCTGTCGGGTGGTGCTGCGTTTGGGGTTTTAGGCGCGGGGTCGGTGCTGCGCGGGACGGCGACCTATCAGGATACGGGCAATGTGGGGGCGGCGGTGATCAATGGGACGGGGACGTTCATCGTCGGCATGGTGGGGATTGCGGGCGGCAATCCGGCGCTGATGCGGTCGGAGCAGATTCAGTTGATGTTTGTCGGATCAGGGCTGCAAGGCGGGGTGCAGGGGGCGCAATCATTGGTCGAGGGCAAGACGCCGAAGCAGGCGTTGCAGCAGGCGGCGGTCTCAGCCGGGTTCAACCTGCTGGGCAGTGCGGTGGGTGGGCGGATTGAGAACATGAGTTTCACCACCCGGTTGGTGGTGGGCGGGGTGATCGACACCACGGGCAATGCGCTGACGGCGGCGACGGTGCCGACGCCCGCGCCGCAAGCGATTGCGCGGCCAACCGTGACGGGCAATCTGGATTACGCGGGGATTCCGTTCGATCCGGCGGCGGATGAATTGTATCTGACGCAGAATTGTTTGCGGCGGTTGTAAATTGAGATGGTCCCAACTCGGGACCTTATTTTATTGTTTTATTACACATAGTTGACTATGCGCCGTTAAGACACTTTTAACTTTTTTCCTGCGGGAAGCCCGAAAGCAGCGGTCTGTAGATATAGAAAGCCGCCCGATATGGGCGGCTTTCTTGTTTGTGCAGCCTATCGGCTTACTGAAGCTTCTGGCCGTTGGCGTAAAAGCCCTTGTCCTTGAATTCCAGCGTCGAGGTCATCTCATCCTTGTCCGCCGCCGAATTGGCGAACATCGACACCATCATCTTGAAGCTCATCGCCTGATCTTGCGGCAAAATCCCCAGCGCGACCAGTTTATCCAGCAGCGTGTTGCCGCCTGTCAGCTTCAAATCCATCTTTCCAGTCGGCAGCGGCACGCCCGGGAAGGTGGTTTTGTCGGTGTTGTCGAAGGTGATGGCCCCCGCGCCGGTCAACTCGGCCCCCGCAATGGAGGCTTTCAACTCGGTCACATCCAGCGCGTTCAGATCGCCGGGAGGTGCGTCGCCCAAGGCTGCCATCGCGGCTTCGTCGAACAGATCGGTGGTCATGGTGACCTTGCCCTTGGTGTCGATGATCACTGTGGCCGGATCATGCGGCAGGCTGCCCGCCGGATCGAACATGCCCCAGACCTCATCCGAGACGGTGAAGCCGACCAGCTTGGTCAGAAACGCGAAATCCGCCGGGGCGTCGGTTTTGCCAACCGGCATCAGCATGTTGAAGGCGGCTTCCTGATAGCCGATTTTCAGCTCGGGGAACGGGATATCCGCGCTGGCAATCATCAGATTCAACGCTTTGCCACCCGCGCCGAATTGCAGATGCGTGGCATCCATCGCAACCGACATATCGCCGCCCTCAGACCCGCCGGTGATCTTGGTCGGTTTGCCATCTTCGGTCACGGCCAGATCGAAGGTCATCGCGCCATGGCTGAAGTTGCCGTTGATCGCAAAGCCGCCTTGCAGCGCCTTGGCCAGATCGGCCATCTCTGCCGCGCCAAGGATGTTGCCGTTGGTATTGCCCGCCAGATCGGCGATCGTGGCATTGAAGGTGACGTCCGATTTCGCGGCGGCATCTTTGCCCACCCCTGTCAGCTTGACGCTTTTCGCCGCGAAGTCAGAGGTGACCTTTTTGGCCTCGCCATTGCCTTCGACCAGATATTTGCCGGACAGATCGGTGAGTGCGGCTTCAAAGCTGCCTTGGGCTTCGGCAGCGGCATCGCCGGGCTCGACCTTAACCGTCAGGCTGGGGCCGGCGAATTCATAGCTGAGCGCGTCAATGGTGCCGCTGGCAGTCACCACCATCTCGGGTTGCGTCAGAGTGATCTTCAGATCGGTCGGCATCGCGCCGTCGATTTCCTTGGCGGCCGGGGCTTTCAGCGACATCTCGTAGCTGTCAGAGGTGGTCACATCAACGGTGCCATCGCCGTTGTCAGCGAAATCAATCTCGTCAATGGTGCTGGTGAATGAAGTGCCGTCTTTTTCGTAGCTGATCGTCACGCCTTCGACGACCAGACTGTCGCCATCACGCTCGGCGCTGGCCGCAGTGACGGTCTGGCCTGCCGAGGCGCTCATGTCTTGCCAGTTTTGCCAGACTTCTTCGGGGGTTACGTCGGCGAATGCGCCGGTTCCGGCCAAAAGCGCCAATACGGCGGTGCTGCTTGCGAGTTTCCAGTGTTTCATAATGAAGCCTTTTCGATAGAAATATTGCCGGTAAGCATCTGTCTAAGTGCAGGCAGGGTCAAGGCTTTCCGTGGCCTGCGGTTTTGGCTAAACGGAATTGTCATTTGGGCGTGAAGGAGGCGGCGATGCAGGGCAAGGTTGTGGTGATCACGGGGGCGAGCCGGGGCATAGGGGCGGCGGCAGCGCGGGCGTTCGCGCAGGCCGGGGCGTCGGTGGCGCTGCTGGCGCGGTCCGAGGCCGAGATTACGGCATTGGCCGCCGAGATCGGCCCGCAGGCGCTGGCGCGGCGCTGCGATGTGGCGGATGCAGAGGACGTGGCGGCGGCTTTGGCTGCGGTCGTGGCGCGCTTTGGGCGGCTGGATGTGCTGATCAACAACGCGGGCGTGATCGAGCCGATTGCCCGGCTGGCGGAGGCCGGGATCGAGGCGTTCTCCGCCGCGATTGATATCAATCTGAAGGGCGTGTTCCACGGCATGCGCGCGGCTTTGCCTGTGATGAAAGCGCAGGGTGGCGGTACGATTATTACGGTGTCTTCCGGCGCTGCGGTGAACGCGTTGGAGGGCTGGGGTGGCTATTGTGCCAGCAAGGCGGGGGCGTTGATGCTGACCCGTGTGGCGCATCTGGAGGAAGCCGCGCATGGCATCCGGGTGTTGGGGATGTCACCCGGCACCGTGGCGACCGAGATGCAGGTGAAGATCAAGGCGAGCGGCGTCAATCCGGTCAGCCAGTTGGATTTCGCGGTGCATATCCCGGCGGATTGGCCCGCCAAATGCTTGGTCTGGATGTGTGGCCCGGAAGCCGACGCCTATCTGGGCCGCGATGTGTCGTTGCGCGAAGACGCGGTGCGTCGCGCGGCTGGGTTGATCGCATGATCGGGGTAGCGCGCGAGGGTGGGCTGTTGGTTGTGACCTTGCAGCGCCCAGACAAGGCCAATGCGCTCAGCAAGGCGATGCTTTCCGCGTTGCTGGCAGCATTGGAACATCCGCCGCAGGTGCTGATCCTGACCGGTGCGGGCCGGGTGTTCTCTGCCGGGGCTGATCTCGATGAGGCGCGCGCGGGCCTTGCTACCGATCCGATCTGGGATGCGGTGTCCAACCGCATCGCCAGCCTGCCGGGCCTGACGATTGCGGCGCTGAACGGCACTTTGGCCGGGGGCGCGATGGGCATGGCTTTGGCCTGCGATCTGCGGCTCGGCGTGCCGGGGGCGAAGTTTTTCTACCCGGTGATGCGCTTGGGCTATCTGCCGCAACCCGCCGACCCGGCGCGGCTGGTGGCGCTGGTGGGGCCTGCGCGCGCCAAGCTGATCCTGATGGCGGGCGCGAAGATCGAGGCAGAGGAGGCGCTGGCCTGGGGTCTGATCGACCGCATCGTAGCGCCAGAGGATCTGCTGCCCACCGCCCGCGGTTTGGCCGCCGACGTGCTGGCCGCCCAACCCGGCCATGCGGCTGCGATCAAACGGCTGATCGGTTAGCCGGAATTCGCGCGAATTCCGTGACGATTTCTGCGCAGAAATCGACTTCCGCCCGAGCCCTGCGGAGCGGCTTCAATTCCGCGCGACGTTCGGGCAGGCTTGTTTTACTGCAGGTTCTTTGACACTGGAGGGGAAGTAAAGCGGGGGCCTTGGTATGGAACAGCAATCGGAATTCGTCACCAAGCTGATGGGCTGGCTTAATCAGGCCAGCGATATTGCCCAAGGCTGGCTGCTTTCTCCCGCCGCATGGTCGCAGTTTGCGCTCTTGGCGCTGGCGGTGTTCGCGGCGGTCTATGCCGCGCGGCGGATTGCGCCATTGGCGACCAAAGTGCTGGACCCCGGCGAGAAGACCACGCTGATCGCCACCGCCCGGCGCTTTGCCCTGCGGTTTTTGCCCTTGCTGATGCCGGTGCTGGCCTATGGCTTCACCGCGGCGGGCGAGGAAGTCACCCGCTCGATCTTCGGCTCGGGCGATGTGATTGCCTTCGGCAAGCGGGTGTTCTTCTTTCTGGCCGCGCGGTTGTTCGTGCAGCAGGTGCTGCGCGATCCGTTCCTGAAACTGCTGGGCAAATATGTGCTGGTCCCCGTCGCGGCACTTTATGCCGTGGGGCTGCTGGACGATATCTCGCAACGGCTGGAAGAAACCATCATCGCGCTGGGCAATATCCGGTTTTCGGTGATGGCGCTGATCCGGGGGCTGATTGCGGGCGGTTTGCTGTTCTGGCTGGGGTCGTGGTCAAACCGCCAATCCGCCGATTACATCAAAAAACAGGAAGAACTGCGCCCCGCCACCCGCGAACTGGCGGTGAAGGCGACGGAAGTGGCGATCTTTGGTGCCTCGTTCCTGTTGTTGATGAGCATCATGGGGATTGATCTGACCGCTGTGGCGGTGTTGGGCGGTGCCTTGGGCGTGGGGATCGGGCTTGGCCTGCAACAGATCGCGGCGAATTTTGTCAGTGGAATCATCCTGTTGATCGAAGGCCAGACCACGGTCGGCGATTTCGTCGAGCTGGATGGCGGCGAGCGTGGCACCATCGTCAAGATGACCGCGCGGGCCTGCGTGCTGGAGACCTTTGACGGCAAATGGATCGTGGTGCCGAACGAACATTTCGTCACCACGCGGGTGGTGAATTACTCGGACCAGGGCAGTGCCAACCGCTATGAGGCTTTGTTCTCGGTCAGCTATGACACCGATATCAACCGGGTGCCCGAGGTGATAGAGACGGCGGTGCGCGCGCTGCCCTTCGTGCTGGCAAAGCCGGATGGACCGGATTGCGAGTTGAAGGGCTTTGGCGAAAGCAGCATTGATTTTGCTGTGGAATACTGGGTGAACGGCATTGATGATGGCAAGAACAAATACGGCAGCCCGGTGCTGTTTGCGATCTGGAATGCGCTGAAGGCCGAAGGCATCGAGATGCCCTATCCGCATCGCGTGGTGGAAATTAAGGGCGCTTTGCCCAAAGGAATGATCTGATGGATGCTTTGGTGATTGGTGCTGGCCATGCGGGCCTGATGGCGGCAGAGGAACTGGCGCGGGCAGGGCGTCGCGTGGTGGTATGTGAGGCCAAGCCTAGCCCCGCACGCAAGTTTCTGATGGCGGGCAAGTCGGGGTTGAACATCACCAAGGATGAGGACCGTAGTTCGTTTATCGCCGAGTATCGCAATGAATGGCTGCGCCCGATGCTGGCGGAATTTGGCCCGCGTGAGATGATCATCTGGGCGCGCGCCTTGGGGCAAGAGGTGTTTACCGGATCGACAGGCAGGGTGTTTCCGCGTTCGATGAAAGCCTCACCGCTGTTGCGGGCATGGCTGAAGCGGCTGGAGGGCGCGGGGGTGGAGCTGCGGTCGCGCTGGCGCTGGGCTGGGTTTGATGGTGACGGGCTGGCGTTTGAGACGCCAGAGGGCGCGCAGGTTTTGAAGCCTGCGGTGACGGTTCTGGCCTTGGGCGGCGCATCTTGGGCGCGGCTGGGGTCGGATGCGGCTTGGGTGCCGTGGCTGGCCGCGAAGGGCGTCGAGATTGCGCCGTGGCAGCCCGCCAATATGGGCTTCGCGGTGGATTGGACGCCGCATATGGCCAAGCATTTCGGCACCGCGATCAAGGGGGCTGCCCTGCTGGTGGGCGATCAGCGTGAGCGCGGCGAGTTTGTGATCTCGGCCAAGGGCATCGAAGGCGGCGGGGTCTATGCGGTCAGCCGGGCTTTGCGCGAAGGCGCTGCCTTGCGGCTGGACCTGATGGCGGATGTTTCTGCCGACGAGATTGCCGCGCGGCTTTCGCGGATGAAACCCGGCGAGACCTTGGCCAACCGCCTGCGCAAGCTGGGGCTTTCGCCTGCGGCTGTCGGCTTGGTGATGGAGTTTGGCCGGGGGCTGGAGGTGGTCGCCGCCGTCAAATCCCTGCCAATGAAACTGGCGGGGCCTCGGCCTTTGGACGAGGCGATCTCGGTGGCGGGCGGCGTCAAGCAATCGGCGGTGACGGAGGGGCTGGAGCTGAAAGCCGTCCCCGGCATGTTCGTCTGTGGCGAGATGCTGGATTGGGAAGCCCCAACGGGGGGCTATCTGTTGACCGGGGTGGCCACAACCGGGCGGTGGGCGGGGCGGGCGGCGGCGCTCAAATGATCCCCAATTTCATCTGTCCTTAAATATCCCGGGGGTGCGGGGGCTGGCCCCCGCTGCTGGCCCAAGGCTGCGAAGCATGGCGTTTATCTCTGTCTC
>CAYLYV010000147.1:0-11756 GCA_964387655.1 uncultured Cypionkella sp.
GATCCTGATTGCCAACCGCGGCGAAATCGCCTGCCGCGTCATCGCCACCGCCCGCCGTATGGGCATCGCCACCGTCGCCGTATATTCCGACGCTGACGCGGCCAGCAAACATGTGGCGATGGCAGATGAGGCGGTGCGCATCGGTCCCGCCGCCGTCGCCGAAAGCTATCTGAAGGGCGATGTCCTCCTCGCCGCGGCGCTGCGCACCGGGGCCGAGGCGATCCATCCCGGCTATGGGTTTCTGTCGGAAAACTCCAGCTTTGTCGAAGCGGTTCAGGCGGCGGGTCTGGTGTTTATTGGCCCTCCCGCCAGCGCCATTCGGGCGATGGGCCTGAAGGACGCCGCTAAGGCGCTGATGATCGAAGCCGGGGTGCCGGTGGTGCCGGGTTATCATGGCGAAAGCCAAGACCCGGCGCATCTGGCTGCCGAGGCCGCTGCCATCGGCTATCCGGTGCTGATCAAGGCCCGTGCTGGCGGTGGCGGCAAGGGGATGCGGCTTGTCACAGAGCCCGGCGAATTTGCCCAAGCGCTGGAAAGCGCGCAGCGCGAGGCCCGCACCAGCTTTGGTGATCCGGCCTGTCTGGTCGAGAAATACATCACCCACCCCCGCCACATCGAGATTCAGGTCTTTGGCGATACGCAGGGCCATGTCGTGCATCTGTTCGAACGCGATTGCAGCCTGCAGCGCCGCCACCAAAAGGTGATCGAGGAGGCCCCCGCTCCCGGCATGCCTGCCGAGGTCCGCGCCGCGATGGGCAAGGCCGCAGTCGAGGCCGCGCAAGCGATCGGCTATCAGGGGGCCGGAACCGTCGAGTTCATCGTTGATGGCTCCGGCCCACTGCGCTCCGACGGCTTCTGGTTCATGGAGATGAACACCCGGCTTCAGGTTGAACATCCGGTGTCCGAGGCGATCACCGGGCTGGATTTTGTTGAGCTGCAACTGCGCATCGCCGCAGGCCAACCGCTGCCTTTCCGCCAGCAAGATCTCAGGATCAACGGCTGGGCCTTCGAGGCCCGGATTTATGCCGAAGATGTGGGAAAGGGCTTTCTGCCCGCGACAGGCAGGCTGGATCACCTGTCTTTCCCAGCGGGCGTTGAATTCACCCGTGGTGCGGTGCGCATCGACAGCGGCATCCGTCAAGGCGACGAAATTTCCCCTTGGTATGATCCGATGATCGCCAAGCTCATAGTCCACGGGCCGGACCGAGCCGCTGCGCTGAACCTGCTGTCCACGACACTGGAGCAGTGCCGGATCGCCGGATCGACCACCAATCTGGAGTTCCTCGCCGCTCTCTCCCGGCATGACGGGTTCCGCGCGGGTCACGTCGATACCGGCCTGATTGCCCGCGATCTGGACCTGTTGACCGCCCCCGCCCCGCTACCCGCCTTAGCCCCGGCACTGGCGGCCCTTGCCGCGCTGAACCTGCTCGACCCACCCAAAGCCCCCGACCCTTGGGATCGACTGACGGGCTGGCGCGGCTGGTCAGACGCCGAAAGCTTTGCCGCCCTGGACCACAAGGCTGGCCCGCTTGCCTTGCGTGTCATCCACCTTGGCGCGCGGCGCTTTCGCGTCACCGGGGCCGGGTACGACACCACACTCGCCCTGCTGGATCATCGCGACGGTGCCATTCGCTTCGCCCATGATGGCCTGCAATCCACCGCGCATGTGGTCGCAACCCCGGACCGGATCGGCGTGTTCCTGTCAGGCCGCAGGCACGATTTCACGCTTGTCGATCCCCTGCTGGCTGCCGAGCACGACCACGCAGGCGGCGACGCGATCCTAGCGCCGATGCCGGGTCTGGTGGCGTCGCTGCGCACCAGCGTCGGCGCGCGAGTGACCAAAGGCGACGCGCTGATCTTTCTGGAAGCGATGAAGATGGAGCATATTTTGACAGCCCCCCGCGATGGTATCGTGGCCGAGGTTCTGGTGGCGACCGGCGATCAGGTCAGCGACGGCACCCTGTTGGTGCGGATGGAGGCCGAAGATGGCTGATCCCGTCACGCTGTACGAAATGGGCCCACGCGATGGGTTGCAGAACGAAGCCCGCCTGATCAGCACCGCCGACAAGATCAAGCTGGTCGATCTGCTGTCCGACTGCGGCTTCAGCCATATCGAAGTGACCAGCTTTGTCAGCCCGAAATGGGTGCCGCAGATGGCCGACGCCGCCGAGGTCATGGCGGGCATCATCCGAAAACCCGACGTCTGTTACGCCGCACTCACACCCAATCTCCAGGGCTTTGAGCGCGCACTCACCGCCCGCGCCGACGAAGTGGCGGTGTTTGCCTCGGCCTCGGAAGGCTTCTCGCAAAAGAACATCAACTGCTCGATCCGGGAAAGCCTTGAGCGTTTCCGGCCCGTGCTGGGTCACGCCCGCACCGCGATGATCCCGGTCCGGGGCTATGTGTCTTGCGTCACCGACTGCCCCTATGACGGACCGGTTGCGCCCGACGCCGTGGCCGAGGTGGCCGTGGCGCTGTTCCAGATGGGCTGCTACCAGATCAGCCTTGGCGATACTTTGGGGGCGGCCACGCCCGATGGGATCGCACGGATGCTGGATGCCGTGCTGCAGCACCTGCCCGCCAGCCGACTTTCCGGGCATTACCATGACACGCGCGGCCAGGCACTTTTGAACATCGCGACCAGTCTCGACCGTGGCCTGCGGGTGTTTGACAGTTCGGTCGGCGGTCTGGGTGGCTGCCCCTACGCGCCCGGTGCCAAAGGCAATGTCGCGACCGAAGCCGTGGCCGCGATGCTGCACAGCCGTGGCTTCGATACCGGGCTGGACCTTGACCGGCTGGCCCATGCCGCCAGCTTTGCCCAAAGCCTGAGGAGACCCGCATGAGCTGGCAAACACTCGACATCCGCACCGATCCGCGCGGCGTGGTGCATGTCACGCTCAACACCCCCGAACGCCGTAACGTTCTGTCTCCGACGATGATCGCAGAACTGACCGAGTTCGCCCGCACGTTGGATCAGGCCCGCGCTGTGGTGCTTTCGGGCGCGGGCCCGATCTTCTGCGCGGGCGGCGATCTGGCCTGGATGCAGGCCCAGATCGAGGCCGACCGCCCGCAGCGCCTGCGCGAAGCCCGCAAGCTGGCCGAGATGTTGCAGGCGCTGAACACGCTGCCGTTTCCGCTGATTGGTCGATTGCATGGCGGTGCCTTTGGCGGTGGGATCGGCATGGCCTGCGTCTGTGACGCGGTTGTGGCGGCACGCAGCACGCAGTTCTGTTTCTCGGAAACCCGGCTGGGGATCATCCCCGCCACCATCGGCCCCTACGTTCTGGCCCGCATGGGCGAAGGCCGCGCACGGCGCGTTTTCATGTCCGCGCGTGTCTTTAGCGCGGACGAGGCCGAAGCCTTAGGCATCGTGTCGCGCGTGGTCGATGCCGACGGCCTTGATGCCGCCGTAGAAGCCGAGGTCACGCCCTATCTTGCCACCGCCCCCACTGCGGTGGCCGCCGCCAAGGCGCTCGCCCGCGCCCTTGGCCCCCGGATCGACGCAGAAGTGATCGACGACAGTATCCGGCGTCTGGCAGACATCTGGGAAAGCCCCGAGGCCGTGCTTGGCGTCCGGGCCTTTCTGGACAAGAAAAGTCCCCCTTGGACCTGATGAGGACGAGCCCTGCATCCATCGCCTCCGACGGCTGGTCAAGCCGCCAATCATTGTGCAGCAAACGTCTTGTGACGCAGGCTTCAAGGCGCGATCACGCTGCAGGTATTTCATTTCATTGAATTCAGGCCGGAACGTCATAGTTGTTATGGTGTGTGTATAGGAGCCGCCATGACCAACACGTCTCGGGATCTCGATTTGTCGACGTCAAAGTTGGCTTTGGTTTTGAATGGGGCTGCGGGCAAGAAGGATGCCCTTGCGAACGAGAATAAGATCCGGGACAGGCTGGCGCCAAATGTCCGCGAATATGTCATCTATTCGGTGCGCAGTGGCACTGATATTGCTAGGGCAGCACAGCGGGCGGCCCGTGAAGGTGCGGATGTGGTGGTCGCTCTGGGAGGGGATGGCACGCAATCTGCGGTCGCGGGGGCGCTTGCGGGCAGCGACACCGTGATGGGTGTGCTGCCCGGTGGCACCTTCAATTATTTCGCGCGCGAGTTGGGCGTGGGCGAAACTCTGGATGCGGCTTTGGACACACTGCTGTCGGGGCGTGTTCGGCGGATGGACGTGGGCGATGTCAACGGTCGGATCTTTCTGAACAATGCCAGCTTTGGTGTCTATCCGAAAATCCTGGAGCGGCGCGAAGCGGTGTACAAGCGCTGGGGGCGCAGCAGGGTTGCAGCCTATTGGTCGGTTCTGCTGACGCTATGGGAAATGCGTGACCCGATGCACCTGTCGTTGACGCTGGACGGGGCAAAGCGGGATTTTTACACGCCGCTGGCCTTCGTGGCGCGCAGTGCCTATCAGCTGGAAAATATGGGCCTGGACGGGGCCGATGCGGTGCGCAATGGCCAGTTGGCGCTGTTTCTGGCCAAGGGCCGCAGCCCCCGTCACCTGATCACGGCGGCGTTTCGACTGGCTTTGGGCAAAACAGCGCGCGGCCAGGATTTTGATCTGCTGATCGCCGATGAAATCCTGATCGAAACCCGCCAGCCCCGCCGGTTGCTGGCGTTTGATGGCGAGAAGGAACGTGCAACGGGGCCGTTCCACCTGTGCGTGCAGCGCAATGCGCTGTCGGTGATCGCGCCTGCCGAGGTTGCGCATGACCTGTCGGCGGCGAAATGACGAGGCTGGTGCATCTGACCGATCTGCATTTTGGCCTGCACCGGGCAGAATTGGTGCAGCCGTTGCAGGACGCTGTTCTGGCAAACCGGCCGGATGTGGTCGCTGTCTCGGGCGATCTGACGCAGCGGGCGCTTGCGGGGCAGTTCCGGGCGGCGATGGCGTTCCTGCACGGGCTGGGCGTGCCACTCATGGTGATACCGGGCAACCACGATCTGCCGGTGTTCAATCCGTTGGCGCGGCTGCTGATCCCCTTTGGCGCCTATCGCCGGGGCGCGACGCAAGATCTGACACCAGTCCTGACCATTGGGCACTTGCGGCTGTTTGGGACAAACACCGCCGATCCGTTTCAATGGCGCGGCGGTGTGGCGCGCATGGACGAAGTTGACCGGGTGTGTCGTGCGATGCGCCAAGGCCCAACGGATGTGACAAACATCCTTGTGTGTCATCATCCGTTCGAGGAGCCCTCGGGATTTGAGCGGGGCGAAACGGAAAACGCGCGAGCCGCCACCCAGAAGCTGGTCGACGCCGGGCTGCATGTCATCCTATCGGGGCATCTGCATCATTGGACGATTGGCCTTGGCATTTCCGACAAAAGTGCCCGCCCGATTTTTCAGATTCAGACCGGCACGGCGCTTTGCAGCAGGATCGGCGAGCGTGACCATGGGTTTTCGCTCATGGATTTTGACGGTGCCGGGCTGTCGGTAACGCCATGGATAGTAGATGAGCCGACGGGCAGTTTTACGCCGCAGCCAAGTTCCGCATTCTTGTACCGTGACGGGCTGTGGTACAAAAGCAGCGGAAGCACGGCTGCGCAATGATCTCAGAATCCCTATCGCCACGAAGGCGCAATCGAAGCGTTCGACATCCATGCCTGCGTCATTGAGGATGATGCGAACCGCACGTTGCTGTTCAGTGTGCAAGACCTGCTTGCAAGAGTTGCAGTGATCGACCGCAACAGCCTCAGATAAATCTGGGATGGCCAGATTGTAAATCTTTACCTGCCAAACTCAGCAAATTGTCCGGAATCTATCAAGCATGACATCTAGGACTTCGGTCGGGCTGCGCTTCCACCAATTCTCGGCACTAAAAACTTCAACTTCACATGCGCCGAGATAGCCAGCCGCTTCAACTTGCGCACGGATGGTGCGCAAGTCGGCCACGCCATCCCCCATCATGCCGCGATCCAGCAAAACGTCTTGCGTGTTGGCCAGCCAATCGCACAGGTGATAGCCGTAAATCCGCCCCCCTGCCCGCATCAGTTGCCGTGGCAGGTCAGTATCCCACCAGACATGATACACATCAATCGCCACGCCAACATTGGCAGCCCCAATGGCATCGCAAATATCCAAAGCATCGCGCGTGGTGGTCAAGCAAGACCGATTGCCACCATAGACCGGATTCAGCGGCTCCAGCGCCAGTTTCACCCCGCGCGCCGCCGCATAGGGCGCTGCCTCGGCCACGCGATCCGCCACCAGCTTCAGACTTTCGCCCACACCTTTGCTGCCGGGCTCCACCCCGCCGACAACAATCGTCAAGACCCTGGCCTGAAGCCCGGCGGCCATGTCGATCGAGGCGAAGAAATCATCCATCACCGCCGCACGGCCTTTGGGAGCCAGCGGTCCGACCAAAAACGGCGTGCGGCACAGGCCAACCACCTCAAGCCCTGCCGCGCGAGCACGATTGCCAATTTCAATCGCCCGCGCGCCAATCTCACGCCGCCAGAACACGATGCCGCCAAAGCCGCGCGCCGCACAGGCGTCAATCACTTGCTCTGTCGACCACCCGGCCCCCTTGCCTTCAAGGTTGTGGCCCAAGCTTGCAGTATTCAGCGCAAGGGCCGAGTGGTCTTTCGTGAAGTCACGCATCACGCACCATAAAGCGCGAGAAGCCGCTTCATCCGCTGAACCGCCATATCCGGGTCGCGCAGCAGGCCGCAGCCGTCCGCCAACCGGAACACTTCGGTGAAATAGGGCAAGGGCCGCATCGCCTGCGCGCCGTTCAGCATGATGAAATGGTCCTGAAAGCCGTTGAGCCAAGCCAGAAACACCACGCCGGTTTTGTAGAACTGGGTCGGCGCGCGAAAGATCAACCGCGCCAGCGGCACCGTCGGGCCCAGCGTCGCGCGGAAAGCTTTCGCATCGCCCGCGCCCAAGCGTTGCACCGCATACGCCGCAGCCGGAGCCAGCGGATCAAATATCCCCAGCAGCGCGTGCGAATGGCCCTGTGCATCGCCCTCGATCAGCTCAGGATAGTTGAAATCATCGCCGGTATACATCTTGACGCCTGCAGGTAGCCGACGGCGCATCTGGATTTCCTTGTCCTTGTCCAGCAGCGAAATCTTGATGCCATCGACTTTGGCTATGCTACCGTTGATCACCGTAAGGGCTGTGTCCATGGCCTGCTCAAACGTCGCAGCCCCCCAATACCCCGCCAAGCTTGGGTCAAACATCTCCCCCAGCCAGTGCAACACCACCGGATGATCACAAGCCGCCAGCACATCGGAATAGACCTTGATGTAATCCTCTGGCCCCCTTGCCGCCTTCACCAGCGCGCGCGAGGCCATCAGAATGATCCGCCCGCCCAGCGCCTGAATGGCTTCCACCTGTTCCAGATATGCCGCCCGCACCTGATCCAGACTGTACTCCCCCGGCGGCAGATGATCGGTGCCGCAGCCATTGGCAACCAAAGCCTCTGGCAACTCCGCGCGGGTGCGCCGGATCAACTCCAGCGCCCCCGGCCAATCCAACCCCATGCCGCGCTGCGCGGTATCCATCGCCTCGGCAATCCCCAAGCCCATCCCCGCCAGATAGCGGCGAAACGCCATCGTCTTGCCCCAATCCACCGAAGCCCGCCCCGACGGGTCATTCCCGGTAAACGGATCGGCCACCACATGCGCCGCCGAATAGACCACGCGGACCGGATTGGCACCCAAAGTGGCGCTGGCAATCGGTGTGCCACGCAAATGATACGCCACCGGACGACCCGTCAGATCAGGGAGGGAAATCTTCATGGCCGCACCTCAAAAACGAGGAACAAGCATCCCGGCATCCGCCGAGATCACCTGTCCGGTGGTGTAGGGAAGCTTGCCACTGGCAAGCGAAGCGATGATTGCGCCGATATCCTCTGGCGTGCCCACGCGCGAAAACAGTGTCAGCCCGTCCTCGGCACGTTTGCGATACATCTCGATCACGGGAGCAGTCATCTCGGTGGCAATCAACCCCGGCTGCACATCATAAACCGCGATATTCTCCGGCCCGAGCCGCACCGCCAGCGCCTTGGACACCATCGCCGCCGCCGCCTTGCTGGCACAATATTCCGACCGCTGCACCGCCACCGCGATGGCGTTGGAGGAGGTCACATTGACGACAGAGTGAAAAATATTTTCATCTCTTGCCCGCCCCAGCACCCGCTTGGCAAACGCCTGCGCCAGAAAAAACGCAGCCTTGGCGTTGACGCCCATGCAGCGATCCCAACTCGCCTCGGACACCTCCAGCAGATCGCCCCGGCTCAACACCCCCACGCCCGCGTTGTTCACCAGCGTCGTCAGCGGCCCCAGAGCCGCCTCTACCGCTGCCAAAGCCGCGTCATGCCCGGCAATATCCGTCACATCAAACGCCGCCGCGACACAGGGGCCGATCACGGAAACCGCCGCCACCGCCGCGCGTAATTCCGCGTCATCCGCAGGCCCATTCACCGCCACCGCAAACCCCTGCAAAGCCAGCGCCTTGGCCGCAGCCAATCCGATCCCGCGCGACGATCCTGTGACCAGAGCAACCTTCACGACCGCGCACCTTTCTTCAGCAACTCGCGCGCGATGATCATCCGCTGGATCTGCTGCGTCCCCTCATAGATCTGGGTGATCTTGGCATCGCGATACAGCCGCTCCACCTCGAACCCCCGGATATAGCCCGAGCCGCCAAACACCTGCACCGCATCCGCCGTGCGTGCCACCGCCATATCCCCGGCAAAGCACTTCGCCATCGAGCACGCCTTGGTGGCATCCTCACCCCGGTCAATCTTCACCGCCGCCGATTGCACCAAGAGCCGCGCCGCCTCGATATCCTTGGCCATATCGGCCAGCAGCCACTGCACGCCCTGAAACTCGGAAATCGACTTGCCGAACTGCCGCCGCTGCCCGGCATAATCCACCGCCGCCTCCAGCCCCGCCTGCCCGATCCCCACGGCCAAAGACGCAATCCCCACCCGGCCCTTGTCCAGCACCGACATCATCATGTGAAAGCCGCGCCCGGCCTCGCCCAGCAGCGCCCCGGCCCCTAAGCGCACATCCTTGAAATCAAGCCCGCCGACCTGCGACGCCCGCTGCCCCATCTTGTGCTCTTTCGGCCCGCGCGTGACCCCCGCCGCGTGCAGATCGACAATGAAAATCGACATGCCCCGATTGCCCGCATCCTTATCAGTGCGCGCCAGCACAAAGCCCAGATCCGCCACCGGCGCGTTATGGATCCAGATCTTGCCGCCGTTCAGCACCCAACCCTCGCCATCCGCCACCGCCGTGGTGCGGATACCTGATACGTCCGTCCCGGCTTCCGGCTCGGTGATGCAATAGGCAACCTTGGCTTTCATCGCCAGAATATCGCCCAGCAACGCCTGCTGTGCCGGGGTGCCATGCCGCACCAACAGGGTCGAAATCAGCTCCAACAGCCCGCATTGATCCGCCACGCTCGCATAGCCGCGCGACAGCTCCTCCATCACCAAAGCATAGGTCAGCGTATCAAACCCCGGCCCGCCCAAAGCTTCCGGCACGCCGATGCCGAACAGCCCCAGCTTGGCCATCTCGTCATACAGCCCCGCCGGGAACTTCTCCTCGCGGTCGAGTTCCTCGGCCACCGGGCGGATCACCTGATCGGCAAACTCCCGCGCCATGTCGCGCACCTGAAGGTGAGTCTCGGTCAGATACATCCTGCGCCCCATTAGTAACTATCTAGTTACATTATTGACTCAACCCCACCCCGGTCAAGACCGAAAAATCACCAAAAGCCCGCAAACGGGCTTGCGGCACAAAAAATCAACCCTATAAATAACCAAACGGTTACTAATGACAGGACCATCACCATGCTCCCGACCCAAAAACGCAAATTCGGCCGCACCGATCTGAACGTAACCGCCTTCGGATTCGGCACTGCTCCGCTCGGTAATTTCTTGGCCGAGATGGATGAGGCAACCGCCACAGCGATGTTCGACACCGCTTGGGAGGCGGGCATCCGTATGTTTGATACCGCCCCGATGTATGGCCATGGTCTGTCAGAGGCCCGCACCGCCCAGGCGCTGCGCTGGAAGAACCGCGATGATTTCGTGCTGGCCTCCAAGGTTGGCCGCCTGTTGAAACCCGCGCGCCGCGCCAACATCGACTTCGCGCCGTGGGTCAACGCCGCCCCCTTCACCCTGCAATTCGACTATTCCTACGACGGCACCATGCGGGCGTTTGAAGACAGCCTGCAACGCTTGGCACTCGAACATATCGACATCATGTTCATCCACGATATCGACGTGTTCACCCGTGGCGCCGAACAGCCCGAAGTGTTCAAGCAAGCGATGGACGGTTGCTACCGCGCGCTGGCCTCCCTGCGCGATCAGGGCGCGCTGAAAGCCATCGGCGTGGGCGTCAACGAATGGGAAGTCTGCCATGCGGCGCTAGAGCAGCGCGACTTTGACGCTTTCCTTCTGGCTGGCCGCTACACCCTGCTGGAACAAGATGCGCTAGACGCCTTCCTCCCGCTCTGTGAAGCGCGCGGCGCGGCTGTTCTGGTCGGCGGCGGCTTCAACTCCGGCATTCTCGCCACCGGGGCCAAACCGGGCGCGAAATACAACTACGCCCCCGCCCCAGCCGCGATCATGGAGAAAGTCGCCAAGATCGAAACCGTCTGCGCTGCCCACAATGTCCCGCTCGCCGCCGCCGCGCTGCAATTCGTCACCGCCCATCCCGCGATCCCGTCCTTCATCGCCGGCACCCGCAACGTGCAGCAGTTGCAGCAAAACCTCGCATGGTTCAGCCACCCGATCCCGCCCGCGTTCTGGGCCGATCTGAAAGCCCAAGGCCTGCTGCGCGAGGATGCCCCCGTGCCGGTATGAGCCAAAGCCACGCCCACTGATCATCGCTTTGCGTCAGTAGTTTGTGGTCACTTGGACATCCCCAGCTATCCCGCAAAGTAGCAAACAGCCTGCACAGAACCTCTTGTTTGGCTCTCAGCGCCACTCAAAGCAGGCGCATGCCGCCTGCGCTGGCGGTCGGGGGTCCCCGCTTGCGGGGGTGGCCGCCATGGGTGGACCTATCTACCCGAAGGGCGCGCGCAGCGCGGGTCCATCCTCCGCCGCGGATCAAAGCACCAAGTGCCTCCAAAGATTAACAATGTCTGAAGGCCACCCTCTTAACCCATTGAAAAATCATATCCGAGAACCCTGTCCACACGTGGACAACGCCTGCTACCGGATCAAAATTGCGCGAAAATCGTTCACATTGGTCCCGGTCGGCCCCGGCGCGAACAAATCGCCCAAAGCCTCAAAAGCCGAATAGGCATCATTGCTCGAAAGCAGGCCCGCAGGGTCCAGCCCCTGCGCCCGCAGCCGTGCCATCGACCCCCCATCCGCGAAGGCCCCGGCATTATTTTCCGAGCCATCAATTCCATCCGTATCCGCCGCCAAAGCCGCGAAACTGACGCCCTCAGCCGCCAAAGCCAGCGCCAGCAAAAACTCCGAGTTCCGCCCGCCCCGCCCCTTGCCCCGCAGGGTCACCGTGGTCTCCCCGCCCGACAAGATCACCACAGGCCGCTCGAAGGGACGGTTCCGCGTGGCCACCTCGCGCGCAATCGCCGCATGAACCCGCCCGACAACCCGCGCCTCCCCCACCATCCCGTCCGACAAGATCCCCGCAGGCACCGCCCAGGCCACAGCCCCCACCCCCAAACGCAGCCGAGCCGAAACCAGCCACCGCCCCCACTGCCCGCCAAACACACCCCCCCCCCGAACAAGCGCCCCACCCCACCCCCCCCGCCACCCAACC
>CAYLYV010000148.1:0-11683 GCA_964387655.1 uncultured Cypionkella sp.
GATGCCGCAACTATAGCTGCGGTTGGGTGGGAAGGCAGTTCATCCCATTAGCTCACTGTGTCCGGGCATTCTCAAACGCTAGATGGCCGACTTGGTCACTTCAAGTGAGTTTCTTCTGACAGTGCCCCCCCCGACAAACTGCCGCGAAATGCGCATGAGATTCGCTACTTTGTCCGGGTCAAAATTATGGAAATCTCCTTTGTAATTGATCCCGGTCCCCACGATGAAACAGTCAACCAGCCTTGCAAAAAGGGGAGCGTTCTCTGCTGTAATCCCTGATGCCAGCGCCAAAGGCGCATTGCCTACCCCACGGCGGAAGTCTTCGATCTTGGACAACTCGGGAGCAAATCCTGTTGCAATACCGGAAGTGGTAACGACATCCATCCAGCTGGTGCCAATGCGTGCAGAAACTTCCGCAAATTCCGGCGCGACTTCACGCTGTTTTTTGAAACACGTGCCACCGAAATAAAGGCCGTTCCATCCGCTTCCTTCGCGAACCGCCTGAATTTCAGCGGCCTCAGCCTGATCCTGCGCGCTTCGCGTTTCATCAATACGCGCGTCGTCGGCCCAATAGGCATCAACTTGAATATCGTCGCGTTGCAGATCGCCAAGGATGGGAAAAGCGTCTCGGCCTGTTACCGAAAGGAAGTTGACCCCCATCCACAGGGCCGGAAATCGCCGTCTGGTTGATCGAATGATCGGCAAGAACGCGTCGACGGAAATATCGTGATTGATCAGCAGAACGCCTGATGCGCCCTCTTGCATTGCAATCTGCACGTTCCGCTCTGTCTGGGCCTGATCCAGAGAGTGGACAACCGGCAGGATGACCGGTCCGGGGGATTTGAAGTATTTGTGGAATTCCAACTGGTTCATTTTGCGATCTTCTTGATGATGAGAGGCTAAAAGATGCTGGTCGATGCCGCCATATGGCAACCATCGAAGCAGGGGAGCATGCGTCGTCTTGCGTTGGGTGTCAGGCGGGGACGATCCGGGGCGCCTCAATGCTCCAGCCGACATGGATTTGTTCGGCCCTGCGGGGGAGGCATCCGTTGCCAAAGTAGTTCTGTTTGGCAATGAGATCGGGACATCCGGGGAAATCCAGCCGCAGCTTGGTGTGATCACCGATATAGACGGCATCAGCAATCTTGGCGGAGTAATGGTTTTCGCAATTTATCGCTGCCGGTCCGACAACAATTCGCTCAGGGCGCAGGTAGACATAGACCGCGTCTCCGACACCAAATCCGGGGCGCTGCTTTGCCTTGATGGTGAGGCCTTCCAAGGTGCTGATAGCGAGAATATCGCCGTTCCTTTCGGAAATCCTTCCCGAGATGCGGTTATTTTCGCCTACGAATTCGGCCACGAAGGAACATGACGGCTCATCGTAAAGCTCGCGAGGTGATGCACATTGCAGTATCTCTCCGCCGTTGAAAACCGCAACGCGATCCGACATGGTCATCGCTTCACTCTGATCATGGGTTACATAGATCATCGTGACCGCCGTTTCGCGGTGCAGTTGCTTCAGCTCTATCTGCATATTCTCGCGCAGTTGACGATCAAGAGCGCCGAGTGGCTCATCGAGAAGGACGACACTGGGATCGAAAACCAGTGCCCGTGCCAATGCAACCCGCTGCTGCTGGCCCCCTGAAAGTTCCGATGGGCGCCGTTCGGCGAGCTTCTCAAGCTTGACCATTTCGAGCCCCCGGTTCACGCGTTGCCGGATTTCATCACGCTGCACTCGTCTCGCCCTGAGCGGGTAAGCAAGATTCTCGGCAACGGTCATATGCGGAAAAAGCGCGTAATTCTGAAAAACGACACCAATGTTGCGCCGATGCGGCGGTATGCCGTCAATAGGTGCACCATCGAGGTAGATATGGCCGCTGGTCGGAGATTGCAGCCCGGCCAACATCATCAATGTCGTCGTCTTTCCCGAGCCCGATGGGCCGAGAAGTGATAGAAACTCACCGCGTTTGATATCAAACGTAAGATCCTTGACTACTGTTAAGCCACTATAAGATTTGGACACATTCTGATATCGTGCCACAATATCATCTGACATTGCTTACCTCCCTGTCGGCGCTGCGGAGCGCTCATCCAGACAAAATTTGACTTCAAGTTTTTCGCTCAGGGCGACCCAGCCGCCACGGCCTTCGCTGTCCTCTGCTTTGCGCCGTTCAGCTACATAGAAATACGAAGCCTCGCCTACCGAACCGAATGCCGCAGCATGCCAGACGCCGGGCGCCATAAGCAAAGCCGTACCTGGTTTCAGCACGAAGGCCTGCGCGCTGCGCGGATCTGGCCGCTCTGTGCCATCCTCGCCAATGCTCCCCAAGGCAACGACCTGAATGATTTCTCCCTCGACCGGGATAATGATTTCGGTCCCGCGCTCGCGCTCCATTTCACTGATCTCGCAAACGCCGGATTGCGCCCGCACGAATCCGACCCATTGGCGGCCGCTGCTCAGCTCTGCTGCGCCTTCCCAGCAGTGCCACCAGGCACCGTGACTGCTCGGCACGGCTTCATGGAACATGAGCGCATTGCCAAACTCCGCGACGGCGGCCTGCGTCAGCTCCTCGGCCCCTATCGTCTGGACCAGAGTCATACGACAGATCCCGGTTTTTTCGGCGGCTCAAAAGCCAGCCCGGCAACGATCACCAGATTGCAATACGGAATGCATTCGCCGGTGCGCACGATCCCTTTCACGGAATTGGCGTGTTCCTTGAAGGTCACATGCGGCTCATATTCGACGATGATTTCCCAGCCGCGGTCGGCTGCAGCCGCAATGATGCGTATGATCTCTGCATGAACTTCAGGCGCGGTGTTTTGCATCTCGGCGTCGATTATCACCTTTTCAATCGACAGCTCTTCGGCGATCACCGAAAACACTTCGGCCAGTCTCGGAATACCGTGCGTCAGGCACAAATCATAGCGAACCACTTTTGGGATCGGCCACCCGGCATCGGTGATCATGATCTTATCGGAATGACCAAGTTCTCCTATCAAACTGGTCAGGGGAGCATTCAGCAACACACCATTTCGCATGGTCGTCTTTCCTTTTCGTAATGCGTGGGAGGGATAAGTGAAGTCACGCCCGTTTTGCGTAAGTGGCACCTCTGCGGCGCAATAGTTCACTGACGACAAGAAGCAGAAGAGCAAATCCCACCAGCATCGTGGCAACGGCGAGAATTGCGGGGCTCAGGTGTTCTCGAAGGCCGATCAGCATCTGTATCGGGATGGTCTTTTGCTGATATGCGCCGATAAACTGGATAACAACCACTTCGTCCAGCGATGTTGCAAAGGAGAAAATCGCGCCCGCAGTCACCGCCGGTCTGATAAGTGGCAGGGTGACGTTTCTGAAGGTGTAAAACGGCGTGGCCCCGAGAGTCGCAGACGCCGCCACCAGGCTCCAATCGAATCTGTCAAGGCTTGCGCGGATAGTAATCACCGCGACAGGCGCTGCGAGGACCGTGTGGGCGATGATGACTGCCGTATAGGTTCCAACTATCTTGAGATCGGAAAAGGCTGAATACAGACCACCAGCGATGACAACGATCGGGACAATCTGCGGCAGAAGAATAAGCACCGTCCACAATGTTTTGAGCGGCGTTTTGGCGCGTGACAGCCCCAATGCAGCCAGCGTCCCCAAGAGCGTCGCCAACGCCGCGGTGGCCAACCCGATGAAAATGGTATTTTTCAGGGCGAGCATCCAGTCTCGGTCATTAAGAACTTCGACGTACCACTTCATCGAATACCCATTGCCATCCAATGCCAGCATTTCGGGTGTGTAGAAGAGATATTGCCCTGAGGTAAAGGACAGAGGAATGATCACGAGCAGTGGCAATGCCAAGAAGCCAAAACCAGCAAAAGCCCATATTCTGATAACGGTTTTCATGTTTATCACCGCTTCATGATGTCAGTGACTGCCGTGGCGCGACAATACGAAGTAACAAGGCTGCCGCGGCAATGACGACGATCAGCATTGTCGACAGTGCACCCGCCAACCCCCAGTTCAGGGATTTCGCGAAGTTGTAGGCAATTTGGTTGCCGATCAAACTGCCGCCGGGACCGCCGACCAGTTCTGGCGTCAGATAGAAGCCGAAGGAGAACACAAAGATCAAAATCCCCCCGGCCAGAACGCCCGGAAGCGTCTGCGGCAAGTAGACCGTGAAAAAGGCCCGAACCGGGCTTGCGCCAAGCGTCAATGCCGCGACAAACAGCGAGGGCGGCACCTTTTTCATCACAGCATATGTCGGAAGGACCGCATAGGGCAGCAGCACATAGGACATGACCAGAATTGACGCGAACAGGTTGTTGAAAAGCTGTGGCACATTGCTGTCGCTGACCAGCCCGCTGCCGACGAGGACACTTTTGATGACCCCCGTCGATTCAAGCAACACCTGCCAGCTTGCGATACGGGCCAGTAGCGGTGTCCAGAACGGCAGCAGCACAAAGCCCATTCCGAGGATAAATGTGTAACCCTGAACACTGGACAGGTAATAGGCGAGCGGATAGCCGATTGCGATTGAGATGCACACCACGCTTACCGCAACGAGGATCGTGCGCACCCAGAGTTTGACATAGATCTGCTTGCGTTCCGGTTGGACTTCGATTGAAAGCAGGTCTGACGGGTTGGCAGTTCTCAGGTCGACCGCATTCAGATAGTGTTCGGCGGTGAATGCCTTGGCGCCAAGACCAATGGCCCGCCAGGTTTTGAGATCACCCCATTGCCGATCGAACGCCTCAAAGGAGGCTCGGGTCGGCGCAATCTCATCGAGGTTCCCAGCCGTTTTGCGGACCAGACTGATCATTCCACTCTGGAAAAAATTCAGCTTGCTCGCCAATTTGGCAGCGTCTTCACCGCTGAGCGACAGATCCAGGGCCATGGCAGCAAAGGCTGCATCTCCGGGGATGGTTGTTCCATCCCACCCTTCCAATGCCTGCGCGGTATGGGTCAGCCATTGCTGCGTATTCCGGTTGTCGACACTGAACAGTGCGAAACGGAACAACGGCACCAGCAGAACCAGAATAATGACCGTTGCAAGCGGCGCCACTAGTGCCAGTCCGACGATCGAGGCTTTCTGCGGCCGCCAAAGTTTTCTTAGGCCAGTATCGGTATGCGTCGCCGTTGACATGAGCGGACTCCATGGAAAGGAAGGATCAAGCTGGGTATTGTACTTGCCAATACCCAGCCCGGCACAGGATCAGATCAGAGCCCGGACTTCCAAGCTTCCCAGCGCTGGTTGACCTCGTCCTGATGGTTCTGCCAATAATCGACACCCATTTCGAGATAGTTCTTCATATTGTTCGGATTGGACGACAGGAATGGACCGACATTGGTTTTGCCGTCTTCCGACCATGGCTCATTCGCAAGGATTTCCTCGACCGCGGATTTCCGCCATGGGGCATAGGGAATATAACGCGCAGTCTGCGCGATTTGATCGGTGGACGTGGCAAATTTCAGGAAGTCTTTCGCTGCGTCGAGATGCGGTGTGCCCTTGATGACAACGAAGTTCTGAAAGTCCATGATCTGCCCGTCCCAGACCGTGGTTATCGGCGCGGCCTCTTTTGCAACGGCATTGTAGAACCGCCCACTCCAACCGGTCGATATCACAACTTCGCCCTTGGCCAATAGTTCTGGAGGCTCGGCTCCGCCGTTCCAGAATACGATGCCGCCCTGAGGGTCGTCGTACAGCGCCTTCAGCTTGTCGAGCGCGCGATCGAGCCCCTCTTCGCCGTTTTCTTCAAGATAGCTGTAGATATCCTGTGGGGCGACCCCGTCTCCCATAAGTGCCAACTCGATCGCCTGCGTAGGGCTGCTCCAGACGCCGCGCTTGCCCGGGAATTGCTTCGTATCGAAGAAATCCGCAACCTTGGTTGGCTGGTCTCCTGAGAACGCTGTGTTGTTATAGGCCCAGGCCCACGAATAGAGGATCGTCCCGATCGAGCAATCGTTCGGCCGCTTGATGGCATAGTCATCAACAGTTGCGCCGTTGGGGGCAGGTGCGGTAACTTCAGCCAAGTCGATCTTTTCAAAGATACCTTCCCCGCAGCCGGTGTTGGCCTCGGCACTGTTCACATCAACGACGTCCCAAATGACGTTGCCAGACTCGACTTGCGTACGGATTTCTCCAAGCCCGCCGGAATAGACGTTCCAGTTGATCTTGTTGCCGAGCGCCTCATAGGCATTGCCATAACCCAGCTCTTGGCTGCGCTGATATGCGCCACCTGTTGAGGTGACGTTTACCTCATAGTCCTGCGCATGGGCGATCGTCGCCAAAAGCACGCTTGCGCCCGCGCTGATCAACAGTTGTGTTTTCTTGTTCATTTTGTGGTCCTCCCTTTCAGTTCAGTTTGAGATGTTGCCAACATCAGTCTGCAAGCACAGCGGCAGCGTCTGGCTCGTTTGAGGTTTTCAGAAAGTCGTCCACAACCTGGATGGTTGTTCTTCCGCTGCGTGGGCCCATCATCATGGTTGACCTTGCAGCAGCGGCATTGGCAAATCGGGCAGCGCGCTCTATCGGCCACCCTGACGCACGGCCAAAGAAATATGTCGAATTGAACGTATCGCCAGCACCCAGCGGGTCGATTGCCTGAACAAGAATTCCGGGAACCGTGATCTGGCCCGTTGGTGAAAATACCTCGCACCCGCTCTTGCCGAGCGTCATGATAACCTCTCCTTGCGTTTCTTGCAGGACTTTGGCGATCATCGTTTCGCGGGATGTATCACCACTAAACTTGGCAAAGCTTTCCTCGTTGAAGGAAATAAAATCGGTCGCTCTGAAAGCCCACCAGTCCTCGTTCGCCGAACGGAAGGATTCTGCTTCCACATCAATGAACAGTTTCGCACCACCCGCTCGGGCCTCTGCGACAATGGATTCGATGTCTTGGATCCGCGACAGATGTGCAATCGTTGAGTAGATAAATTTTGATCTGACGAAGATTTCCCGTTCTTGCGGCGTCATCTCAAACGTATATCCTGGGTCAACAATGACCAGCGTTTTCTCGTTCGGGTTCGCTTCACTAAGGAAATTATAGGCGTATGAGTTCTTGAACGCCGAAGACAGCCTGATCCCACTTGTATCGACGCCTGCTTCGGCCATCTCTGCAAGTATTGGGGCCGCGTCCACATTCTCTTCCAATGGCCCCATCAGTAACGGAGCTTCGCCGTAGCCTGCAAAGATTGCCGCTGCATTCGGGATCATGCCACCATAGACACGGTCCAACGGTTTGGCATTTATCTTCTGCCCTTCCTGCGGCCAGGTTTTGCATTGCAGATAGTGATCAACTGCGTGACTGCCAAAGAAGACAAAGTCGCCATTGCTAACAGTTTCTCTTGCCATCCCACCACTCCGTGTTCGACCACATCTGGTTTTGATACCACTGCGATCTGGCTTTAAGATTGCCCATCGGACCATCATTGCAAGCGCAAAGACATAACGTGTGCCGTTAGCCAGAATAACGCGAAGGCCTATTTGTGGCGTACTTGCGTTAGCGGTATTGTCCTTCACGGGAATACACGATAGGCTTAATCGCGGTAAACCTCCCGATGTGGTAGAGCACCGAGACCCTGAAATATTCGCACCGACCCACCACGGATATCGCAGTTTTGCCGTAAAAGCGTAGGCAGGATCAGCCCCGAAACGGAGTAGAAGATGTCAATCGACCATTTCTCTCTGACCGCGTTGAGGACATTCGAGGTCGCGGCGCGGTATCTCAGCTTTACAAAAGCGGCGGAGGAATTGTTTCTGACCCGAAGCGCGATCAGCCAGCAGATCAGTCAGTTAGAAGATCAGATCGGCGTGCAATTGTTTCACCGCATAAATAGTAAGCTCATCTTGACCAGAGAGGGCGAGGTTCTTTCTGGCACTGCAAGAAGACTTCTGCTCAACCTCAAAGGCACCCTGGACAGCATTCGTTCGACCGAAGTTTCCGGCAAGCTGGTCGTCGGCTCTCTTCCATCCTTCGGCGCAAAATGGCTCGCACCTCGGATCGAGCAATTTGTCGATATCTATCCGAATGTCGACGTCACGCTGCTTTCGTATGTTAGCCTCGATGACGTCCTCGAAGCGGGTGTCGACATCGCCATAAGTTTTGCGCGCGAGAAGCAACCGGGCATTTGTCAGGAAATTCTGTTACAAGATGAAGTCTGGCCAATCTGTGCCCCTTCTACCCTTCGCGACGATATGCAGATCATATCGCATCAGGATCTGACAGCCTATCAGATCCTGCATGTGACCTTGGAAGGGCTCGACTTTGGGGCAAGCTGGGATGAATGGACGGCCAAGCTGGACCTACCTTCTCTTGCTGCACGGCGCTCACTGTCGTTCTCTCGCGCTTACACGATGATTGAAGCCGCAATCCATGGCCATGGCATCGGCATCGCGATGCGCTCACTGGTTGAACAGGACGTCCGAAGCGGCCGATTGATCCGGCTGCTCAATTTGCGCTGTGAGGCCAACAAACTCATCGCCCTCTTCTATCCCGAAGCTGCCGAGAACCGCCCGGTCATCAGAGGCTTTCGCGAATGGATACATGACCGGATACGATCCGAACGAGTGTCAGCCGCCGAATAATCTGGAATAGGAGAGGCATGCCACGCCTTGCGCGTGTTGTTGAAGAATTCAACATCAGTATAGGTCAGTACTCGATGGATCGCGGATCGAAGGCGACCAGTTCGCGATCCGGTTAACCCCGAAATGCGGCTGCAGCGGGAAATCCCGCCCGGAGTGGCGCATGACGTCGATCCACGACGACACCGCCCGGTTGCTGACATAGACCGCGGCCTTGCCTGAAGGCGATGGCGATGGCGCGGCACTTAACCCCGGCAGGATTGTCACTGTACCCTAATTGATCTGATTCTGCGGATTCGGAGCATTTTGGGGCATTTTTGTACCCCCAATTGCAGTATATCCACATGCGACACGCTTCAGTACTCGGCCCCGCTTGAGCGCGTCCAGATTGCATCAGCCCGCGCCAGAAGCGCTTGACGATCTGCCTCGGACCCAAGCTCAGAGATGGCCTGCCGGGCTGCCCGCAGAGCACTTTCAGACGCTTTCGATCCGCTCGTTCTAAATTCTTCTTGTGCAGGCGGATGCTCTGCTTCCCGCCGTCCCGGAAGCCGCCGATCAAGGTACCGCGACAATACTCGGACTCGTTCAATCACCCGACCATGCTGCGGAAAGGCGCGGCGCAGCTCCCGAACCGCTCGGTCGTTTCCTCGCAAAATGATGGCTGCACTCAACAAGGGACGGGTCAAGCCCACACCAACCGCAGCAAGTGCCGTCAACCTTTCGCGCTCGTTCCCGGAGATGAGCGACCCCAGCTGCCCGATCTCCAGCACTGTCATGAGATGCAGGGTATGCGCCGTTTGCGGCCCATTGATTTTGCTATTGCGGCCCGCCTGTCTACCGCTTGCTTCGCACGGTGAGCTCGTCGGGGAGTCCCGGACGAGGTTATTTTGAGGGAATGAGGTGCTGCGTGTAGGCCCATGGCATCAGGGCGTCGATGTCCTTGGCCGGATGGCCATTTGCGATGCTGATGAATAGGTCGCGCAGGTATGCGGCGCGGCTGAAGTCGGCCTGCGGGTCAGGTGCCAAGCCGGCAATGGTCCTGTGAAGCTCCGCCGCCGGCAGAGCTTGAAAGCTCCGGCATATTTGCTGGCGCGGCCTTCGGACGCCGGGTCGCCGGTGCGTGACCGGCGCTACTGGTTCGCGCGGCGCAATGCCGGCAAGCCTACGCCTGCCGCGTCAAAGCCCCCGTCCACGGCCAGCACCTGCCCTGTAATGAAACTGGCCTTGTCGGAACAGAGAAATACGATAGCCTCGGCCAATTCGCGCGTCTCGCCGTAGCGGTTCAGCGGGATGGCGTCGTAATAGGCCGAAATAATTTCGGGCGCATGCACAGCCATCGCCAGCTTGGTCTTCACCGGCCCCGGCGCCACGCAGTTGACGCGAACGCCGCGCTCACCCAGTTCCACCGCGTATTGCTTGGTCAGGTGGATCACCGCCGCCTTTGACGTGCCATAGGCCACCCGCAGCGTCGAAGCGCGCAGACCCGAGATCGAGGCGATGTTGACGATGGCCCCGCGCGTGTCGGCCAGCGCCTCGGTGGCGGCTTGGGTGCACAGGAACACGCCGTCTAGGTTCGTCGCCATGACCTCGCGCCATCCTTCATAGGTGGTCTGGCCAAGCCGCGCGAATAGTGCCACGCCCGCGTTGTTCACCAGCGCGTCGATCCGACCGAAACCCGCAAGCGCCTCGGCCACCATCCGGTCCACATCCTGGGGGAGCGACACGTCAACCTGCACCGCCAGCACATTGTCCAGCTTGCCCGCCACACTTTGCAGTTCTTCGCCGTCGCGGTCTGCCATGACAACGCGCCAGCCCTGTTCCAGAAACAGTTGGGTGGTAGCAAGGCCGATGCCCCGGCAGGCTCCGGTGACGAGTGCAACTTTGGTCATGTGGGGTTCCTTGGTGCGATGATGAGTTCCAGTGTGACGCCGACGGGATTGTCGCCGCGCGTCAGGGTGCCTTTGGCGATGGTGCCATCGGTATCGACAACCTCGATGGGCAACAACGCCCGTCCGGCGCGGAGGGTTGCACCGTCAAAGCGCAATTCGGTAGCGAGGCAGTCCATCCGGTGACCTTCGGCGAAACGGATATGGTCGATGCTGCCGACGCCGTGAATGTCGGCGTCCGTGATGCCATGCGCGGCGCACAGCGTCTCGATGGCCGTCACGCAATCCTCGCCGGGCAGGATGCGGGCGAGCAGCGCTCTGCCCTCTCCACCGCCTTGGGGGGTGAACAGGGTGAAGGCGGTTTCCGGGTCGGGCAGGCCCTCGAACCAGGCATCGGGGCTGCCAAGGCCGGTCACTTCGGCATCCCCGGCCAGCACCGAATCGAGGGGCAGTAAATGTCCCATCCGGGGGGTGCCGTCCGGCGTCCAGATGCCGTGGCAATGCAGGAAGGGCACGGCGTCGCGCCAGCCGACCGTGGCGGTGGCGCGGGCAATCGACACCCGCCCCGCTGGCGCATGGGTATCGGAATACCACGCGGCATGCAGCCCGTCGGTGGACAGCGCGGGCAGCACATAGCGCAAGGGCGCACAGGTGATCGCGTCCAGCGCCAGCACCCCGCCCTTGCAGCCCTGTGCTGAGAACAGATCGCCCACCGCCTGCATCACAGATTGCCCGGCGGGCAAAACGCCGTGAATCGGGCGCAGCGCGGTGCGCACGGCCACAGCGCGTTCGATGCGGCGGGGACCGGGGTGGATCATGCCGGTTCCCCGGTCAGGCCGCGCGCAGCCAGCTCGTCGCGGACCATCTTCTTGGTGATCTTGCCATAGGCCGATTTCGGCAAGGCCTCCCACAACACCACGCGCTTGGGCATCTTGTAGCGGGCAAGTTTGCTGTCGAGGAACGCCTGAACATCCGCCTCGGTGACTACGGCCCCCGGAGCCGCCACGCACACCGCCCAGCCCACTTCGCCCCACAGCGGGTCTGGCATGCCCAGCACCGCCACCTCGGTGATCGCGGGATGCGTCAGGATTTTCTCTTCAATCTCGCGCGGATAGATGTTCGAGCCGCCCGATATATACATGTCGGACTGCCGCCCGGTGATATACAGGAACCCGGCATCGTCCATGTGCCCCAGATCGCCGGTGCGGAACCAGCCGTCGCGGAACGCCT
>CAYLYV010000149.1:0-11658 GCA_964387655.1 uncultured Cypionkella sp.
CGAGCGTGAACGCCGACACCGTGCCCGCGCCATATTGCGCCGTGAACAAGCACTTGCCTTCGCGATCGGTCGCCAGGTGACAAGCGCCATCCGTGTTCGTCGGCTGCGTATTCAATAATTCAAGCTTCTGCTTATCGTCGGAAATCTCGAACGCAGCCACGCCTGCATCACCGCTCTCGAGTTTGCACGCCGCGTACAGCCGCTTGCCATCCGGGCGCTGCGTGGCATCAAAATGCACTTTCGCGGTGTTCTGCCACAGCCGGGTCGCCAGCATATGCTCGGCTTCCTCGATGGTGACGCCGTCGACATGGTCAATCACCTCGCCCACCGCATAATCGCGCATCCGATGCGGCTCACCGGCCAACGCGAAATTATACCGCGAGAAATCAAGCCCCTGCGGGATCACCAACGCGGCAGGCTCCACCACCGATGCCAGTTCTGGCACCACCGTCACCGGCGCCGCCGCGCCAAAATCGCGCTTCCGCACCATCACCCAACGCACATAGTCCAGCACCGCCTCACCATGCTGGTTCAGCCCCACGGTGCGCACATAGACCACGCCCGACTGCCCGTTGGAGTTTTCCTTCACCCCAATCACCGTGCTTTCCGAGCGCAAAGTATCCCCCGGCCACACAGGCCGCAGCCAGCGCCCCTCGGCATAACCCAGATTTGCCACGGCATTCAAAGACACATCCGGCACGGTCTTGCCGAACACCACATGAAAGGCTGCCAGGTCATCCAGCGGGCTGAACGGCAGCCCGCAATCTTGGGCGAAAACATCGCTGGAATACAACGCATGCCGCGCCGGATAAAGCGCATGATACAGCGCCCGTTCCCCGCCCGAAACCGTGCGCGGCACCGCATGGGTGATGACATCTCCCACCCGGTAATCCTCAAAGAAACGCCCCGCATTGGTTTTGACCGCTGCCATCTCAGCCTCCGTAGGGTGGGTGAAACCCACCAAATCTATTCGGTAGGGCGGGAATTGCCCCGCCGCACCCTAAGCCTCACCCAGCTTCATCTCGGGGTCATATGTCCCCGGCACATCCTTCACCACCGCCTGCCCGCAGCGCATCACACCGCGCGCTGCGTCAAAGCCATAGGTCGGCCCGCCATGCAGTACCCAGCCCTTGCTGAGTGCCAGACTAACCTTGTGGCAAAACGCGCTCGTGTCGTCGTCCGACAAAAACCGATACAGCTGCATCAGGAATACGTCCCCAAAAACACCGGATGCCCCAGCCACGCATGGATCATCGCGATCACCCCCAGCAGCACAACCGTCCCCACAAGGTTCATCGCATCGCCCTTGATGCCGCGCCCGTTGGTGGGCGGCACCCAAACCTCAGCCCGGTTGATCAGCACCATCTCGGCCAAGGCCCAAATCCCGATGCCGCCAAACAGCACCAAGGATGCCTGATCGCCATTCACCAACAAATGCGCCACCGCCCAGATCACCGCGCCCCACAGCATCGGGTGCCGCATTTTCGGATACAAAGTGCCCTTGGTGCCGCCCACCCCGAACAGGAACAAAGACACCAACATCAAGGTGTTGTTGGCATGACCCATCCCCGGCAGCGGCGTGTAAATTGGCACAAAATCCGCCCAACGGTAGCCCAGCACCATCATCCCCACCGCCCAAATGGACAGCACAGTCACCAGCAGTTTGCCCCTGTCGCCCATGCCCGACCGCACATCCGGGGCCACACGTTTGAAGAAATGCGCGCCCACCCATAGCGCCAGTCCCAAAATCAGCCAGATCATCGCCTCAACCTCATGCAGACAGCGCGGCTATCATCTGGGCCTTCCCTAGAACCGCCTGTGCAGTGACGATATGCAGGTTTTCGACGATCTTTCCATCCACAACCGCCACGCCCTGCCCCGCCGCTTGCGCCGCATTGAATGCCGCGATCTGACGCCGGGCGAGGTCCAATTCCGCCTCCGACGGCGCAAAGGCCGCATTGGCAATCTCCAGCTGCGCCGGATGGATCAGCGTCTTGCCGTCAAACCCCATATCGCGGCCCTGCACGCATTCCGCCAGCAACCCCGCCTCATCCTTGAACGCGTTATAGACACCATCGACAATCACCCGCCCGTAAGCCCGCGCCGCAAGCAAACACAGCCCCAAGCCCGCCTGCAGGGCCAAGCGATCCGCCCGGTGCCTGCTGCCGAGCTCCTTGGCCAGATCATTGGTCCCCATCACCATGCCCGCAAGCTTCGGATGCGCCGCAATCTCAGCCGCGTTCAGCATGCCCAGCGCGGTTTCCATCATCGCCCACAGGGGCTTAGCCGTCACCGCCGCCACCGCATCCAGATCCACCGCCCGGTTCACCTTCGGGATCAGCACAGCCTCTACCCCCGGATGGCTGCCGAACACCGCCATATCCTCGGCCCCCCATGGGCTATCCAACCCGTTGATCCGCACGATCCGCGCCCGGTGCTCGTAACCACCCTCTGCCAAAGCCTGCGCCAAAACTTCCCGCGCCGCCGCCTTCTCCTCAGGGGCCACCGCATCCTCCAGATCGAAGATGATCGCATCCGCCGCAAGGCTGCGCGCCTTCTCCAGCGCCCGCTCTTTCGAGCCCGGAATGTACAGCACAGATCGGAAGGGGCGAGCGGTCATGATTCTCTCCAGCAACAATATTGCGCCAACCGACCCCATTTCGCCACTTTCGGCAAGACCAGAAATGCCGCAGCGCAGAAATACCGCGCGCGGCCTTAACGCTTTCCTTGCATCTTCCACGCAGCCTGACACCTGACCCCAACCGGAGACCGCAATGGAAAAGACCTTCTTCGCTTTGTCGCTGGGCTTCGCAGGCCTGATCCTCGCCGTGCACGCAGCCCAAGCCGCCCCGGCTCAGATGCCCCTGTATCCATCCCACATCAACTTGATCGACACCAACAGCAGCGCCCAAGTCACCAGCTGAAAGAACAACCGCTCCGGCAGCCATTTCACCAGCCGCACCCCGACAAACACCGAGGCCGCCGCAATCGGCATCAGCACCAACACCTTCTCAAGGCTCGCCAGATTGATCTGCCCCAGCAGATAATACGGGATCAGCTTCACCGCATTGATATAGGCAAAGGCAATCGTCGAAGTGCCCGCAAACACCGCTTTGCTCATCCCCAACGGCATGGTGTAAACCTGATAGGGTGGCCCGCCCGAATGGCTGACAAAGCTGGTAAACCCGGTCACCGCCCCCCAGAACACCCCCGGCGCCACCTCGGCCCGTTTAGGCGCCACCACCACCTGCCGCCGGATCAACAGGTTCAGCGCGAACACCACACCGATCACCCCGATCAGCACCGTCACCCAAGCCTCTGACACCACTTTCGCGGTCAGATAGCCCAGCAAAATCCCCAAAGTCGCCGCAGGCAACAAGATCGCCAACACCCGGCGGTCAAATTCCCGCCGGTAAGCGTAAAGCCCGAACATGTCCGACACCACATAGAGCGGCAACAACAGCCCCGCCGCTGTCACCGCATGGATGCCCGGCACCAAAGCCAGCACCGGCACCCCCAGCATCCCCACCACCGGCAAACCGCCCTTGCCCATGCCCACAAACACCGAGGCCAGCACCGCCAGCGCCCAAAACGCAAATCCATCCATCATGGCTCTTTCCCCTGCCTGCGGAATCACCCATGATCACCGCGTTGCCGATCCCGGCGGCCCCGGAATCGCCCGCCCTGCCCTGCTGCGCCCGTTTAGCGCAAACAGTGTAAGCGGGCCAGTAGCTTGGCCTATCCCCGCGTGGTGGGCTTGCGTCCAGGGTTGAACGGGCTTAGCATACCATTGTATACAAACCCTTCGGAGACCCACATGGCACGCCCAAAAATCGCGCTGATCGGCGCAGGTCAGATTGGTGGCACGCTCGCCCACCTCGCCGCCATCAAAGAACTTGGCGACATCATCCTGTTTGATATTGCCGAGGGCACCCCGCAGGGCAAAGCGCTCGACATCGCGCAATCCGGCCCCTCGGCGGGCTTTGACGCCAGCCTCAAAGGTGCCAATTCCTACGCCGATATCGCGGGTGCCGATGTCTGCATCGTCACCGCAGGTGTGCCGCGCAAACCGGGGATGAGCCGCGATGACCTGCTCGGCATCAACCTCAAAGTGATGAAAGCCGTCGGTGAGGGCCTGAAAGCCCATGCCCCGAACGCCTTCGTGATCTGCATCACCAACCCGCTCGATGCGATGGTCTGGGCTTTGCGCGAATTCTCTGGCCTGCCGCACCACATGGTCGTCGGCATGGCGGGCGTCCTGGACAGTGCCCGCTTCCGCCACTTCCTCAGCGTCGAGTTCAACGTCTCGATGCGCGACGTCACCGCCTTCGTTCTGGGCGGCCACGGCGACACCATGGTGCCCTTGGCGCGCTATTCCACCGTCGGCGGCATCCCGCTGCCGGATCTGGTGGCGATGGGCTGGACCACGCAGGAAAAACTCGACGGCATCATCCAGCGCACCCGCGATGGCGGCGCGGAAATCGTCGGCCTTCTGAAAACCGGCTCCGCCTTCTACGCCCCGGCGCAATCGGCGATCGAAATGGCCGAGGCTTACCTCAAAGACCAAAAGCGCCTGCTGCCCTGCGCGGCTTACGTTGACGGCGCGCTTGGCCTCAAAGGCATGTATGTCGGCGTCCCCACCGTGATCGGCGCAGGCGGCATCGAGCGGATCGTCGACATCAAAATGACCGCCGACGAACAAGCGATGTTCGACAAATCCGTCGACGCCGTGAAGGGCCTTGTTGCAGCCTGTAAAGCGATTGATCCGTCGCTGGCGTAAGGTAGGGGTTCCACCACACCATCCGCTCCACCAAACCAATGCGCGCCTCAAAAGGGCGCGCATTTTCCTTTTGGTATCCCGCGCTACGATCAAATTCAGGCCACAATTCTCAAGCATATGACCAAAGCAAATTGCCTCGGTATTGGTCCATGTATCTGCGCTTCGTCCGCCCCATTAAACTAAAACACATGGCCGCACGTTCTGGCTTTTTTACAGCAGCCTATGAATTGCGAGATCAAAACCCTGATCCGTTGACATCTCTCAGGCTCGAAACACATTTGGCGTGGTTTCGCGAAAACCTTAATGCACCGGCCAAGTTCACCCGCTCAAAATCCAAAGGCGCGTGGCGGGTTGACGACACGAAAGGCCTCAGTTGGTTCAAACACACCGCAGCCGAAATGCTGGCCCAAGCCCATGACCTTGCCACATTGCTGAACGAAAGCGGCCATCCGATTGAAGTCTTACGCTCAGACCGCATCGGCTACATTGTTTATGCAGACCTGCACCAAGTCATCGCCGAACCGTTCAGCGACACCCCGACCTGATCTCAAACCATCGACACTTTGATTAAAATTTGCCCCATTCACATTGGCGCAAATATCCCACGGGGGAGGCTCTTGGCCCTTCGCCAAGAGCCTGGGGGTGTGAAACCCCCATCTACGCCTCAAATCCCTAACAAACCCCTAACGCCACTCCCCAACCCCTTGACCACAAAAACATTCCCAAAGTCCCAACCCGGGACCTCCCCCACGATGCCCCCGCTAAGCCCGCCCCAGCAACCCCCTGATCCGCCGCCGCAGCCCCGACCCAATCCGACCCAACCAACCTTCCGCCCGGCGCGCCACATAGCTGACCGCATGGCCGTCATATCCCGCCACACTCAGATCCACTGCAAGCCCCGGCAACACCCGCGCCAGATCGCCGCGTAGGTCCAGATCCCCCGGCGTGATCAACTCCAGCGCCGTCAAAGCCGAAGCCCGCTCCGGACTCAACTGCTTGATCGACAGATACAGCGCCGCCAGCCCGCCCGGCGTCGCATCCGCCGCCACAATCGCGGCCAGTTGCGCCCGCCGTGCCTCGGCGAAAGCCTGCCACCCCGGCTGCTGCGCCAGCGTCCGCTGTTTCTTGCTGATCCAGCTTTGCAGCGTCAGCCCGTCGAAGTGAAACAGCCGCCAGCCCGGCAAGTTGCCGACCTCGGCCACGCTGACATTGCGTGCCGAATGTACATCCGCCTGCAAACCCCGCCCGGTGCGAAAGAACGCTTTGCTCGACGGATAGCTGGTCATGCCCTGCCGCAAAAACCGCGCCACAGCACCATCAATCGCATCCACCTGCGGCTGTAGCCGTGGCGGGTTGGGCCGCCGGAACACCCCGTCAAAGATATTTTCCGGGTCGGGTGCCGCCAGATACACCCGCTCCGCCACCGCCACCTGCGCCACCACACAGCTTTCCGGCAAAGCCGCCAATGCCGCCGCGACATCACCGCTGGCCGACAAAAACTCATCGGCGTCGATATGCAGCAGCCAATCCACCGCACTCGCGTCGTAGGCGCGCTGCAGATTGTAGCGCTGGCGATCCGACGGCGCCCAAGGCCGCCCCCCGGGGGCCGCGCGCCAATAGGCGGCATCGCAGCGGATCAGCACACAGCCCGGCACCCCGGCCAATACCGCCTCGACCGCAGGCTGCGGCGTGTCGAGATAAAGCTGCACCTCTGCCGCACCCCGCGCAAAACAGGCCGCGACAAACGTGATGACCAAAGGCGCAGGCTCACTGACTGTGGCAACAACACTCCATCGCAACCGGCCCGAGCCTCCCTGTACTCTGCGGGCCAAGCTTAGGCGGGCATCCCGGCGCTGTCCACTCCACGCCGCCACCCCCCCTGCAATCCTTAACAAATCCTTAAAATGGCCATGCCAACCCATTGATAAAAAACACACTTAAAAGGTCCCGAGTTGGGACCAGCCCCAAATCCCCGCCGCATCCCCCTTGACACCCCCCTCTGCCTCCGCCCAACTCCCGCCAAACCCCGGAGGCCAGAATGACCGATTTTCACGCCGAGTTAGAGTCCCGCCTGATCCGCTACGCCAGCATCGACAGCCAATCGAGCGACGGCGGCACCACCTGCCCCTCCACCGAAATCCAGCTGACCATCCTGCGGCTGCTGGAAACCGAGCTGAAAGACATCGGCGCGGCAGACGTGCAACTCACCCCCTACGGCACCGTCACGGCCACCATCCCCGCCACCGCACCCGGCCCCACCGTAGGCCTGCTTGCCCATATCGACACCGCCCCGCAATTCAACGCCACCGGGGTGAAACCCCGGGTGATCCGCGGCTACAACGGCGGCGCAATCAGCTTCCCCGACAACCCCAGCCTGACCCTTACTGCCGAGCACAACCCCTACCTCGGCACCAAACAAGGCCACGACATCATCACCGCCTCCGGCACGACCCTGCTCGGGGCCGATGACAAAGCCGGTGTCGCGATCCTGATGACCGCCGCCCGCCATCTGCTCGCCAACCCCGAGATCCCGCACCCCACCTTGCGCCTCGCCTTCACCCCGGATGAAGAAATCGGCCGCGGCGTCCACCCCGATCTGCCGAAAGACCTGAAAGCTGATTTTGCCTACACTTTCGATGGCGGTGCGGTGGGGGAAATCGAATACGAAAGCTTCTCAGCCGATGGCGCGGTCGTCACCATCAAGGGCGTCTCGATCCATCCCGGCTTGGCCAAGGATAAACTCGTCAACGCCATCCACCTCGCCGCCAAGATCATCCAAACCCTGCCACACACCACCCTCACCCCGGAAACCACCAGCGAGCGTGAAGGCTTCATCCATGCCACCGACATGAGCGGCGGCTCCTCGGAAATGACCCTGAAGTTCATCCTGCGCGACTTTGAACGTGACGGCCTCGCCCAGAAAGGCGCGTTGCTGCAGCAAGTCTGCGCCGCCGTCCAAGCCACCGAACCGCGCGCTGAGATCACCTGCACCATCAAGCCGCAATACCGTAACATGCGCTACTGGTTGGAAAAGGACATGACCCCGGTTGACCTCGCCCGTGACGCCGCCCGCAGTCTGGGGATTGAACCCGTGTCGGTCCCCATCCGCGGCGGCACCGATGGCTCGCGGTTGACCGAGATGGGTATACCCTGCCCCAATCTCTTCACCGGGATGCAGGATATTCATGGGCCCTTGGAATGGATTTCCGTGCAGGATATGGGCCAAGCCACCGCGTTCTGCCTCGCCCTCGTCCAACACGCTGCAAAGCCTAAACCTTAACTCTAGGCTTCATCCTCTGCGCTCAAATATCCCACGGGGGTCCGGGGGTGGGAAACCTCCGGCGTTTGTGGCAAGAAACCCCATGGCCCAGCACATCTCGCCCTATCATGCCCCGGATTTCTACGAGGATGCCCTCGCCAAAGGCCGTCACCGCGACATCGTTGGCGGGCGGTGGGAGGAGACGGGCAAGATTCAGATGGAGATCTTGCTGGCGGCGGGGCTGCAACCCGACCACCGCTTGCTCGACATCGGCGCGGGGTCGCTGCGGCTGGGCTGTCGCGCCATCACCTATCTGAACCCCGGCCATTATTGGGCGACCGATTTGTCCGGGGCGCTGCTCAAGCGCGGTTATGAGACGGAAATCGCGGATAAATCGCGGCTGAATCCCAGCCATTTGATTGAGGATGCCAATTTCAGCTTTCCCGGCGTGCCCGACACCATCACCCATGCCCTCGCGTTTGCGGTGTTCACCCATCTGCCCGCCAACCATCTGCGCCGCGCGTTGATCCAAATCCGCGCCCGCTTTCCTGCCTTGCAAAAACTGATGTTCACCGCCTTCCTTGCCCCCGATGCCAGCGCCAGTCTGCACCCGGTCAAACAGCCCGATGGCGTGGTCACACATGATACCCGCGCGCCCTATCACATGCTGGCCGAGGATGTTTTGCAGCTGACCCGCGCCTCGGGTTTCACGGTGGACCAGCACCAAACCCGCCTGCCGCGTGGGCAGGTGTTGTTCGTGGCCACGCACAGTTAAGGTCTGGAATCCCCCAGTTGCGATCTTGCACCACTCGGCGCACCCTGCGTGCAACCTAAGTGGAGATTGCCATGCGTATCCTACCCGCCCTGCTGCTGTGTCTGGCCGCGCCGCTGCACGCCGAAACGATCAGCGCCGAGATTGGCAGCAAGGGTTTGACTGCAACCGAGGCGCGCCTGACCGCCCTGCCCGCCCCCAGTGATGCCGAGCGTTTTGCACTGGGGGGCGTGCGGTTTCTGGGCGCGGTCGAGGCGGCTTTGCAACTGCGCTACGGCGCGGGAATGACCGACCGCACCGGGATGCTGCCGTTCCTGCGCCTGCCGCTCGAAGATAACCCCGCGCCGAAAGCCTTCCAGCCCGCGATGATTGCCGATCTGTTCCGCAGCGTGGCGGACAAGCTGGAGCAGGCGCGCGCGCCACTGGCCGCGATCCCAGATGGCTCTGATTTCACGCTGGAAATCAACTTCGCCGATCTGTGGTTTGACATCAACGCCAACCAGAGCCGCGACCAAGGTGAGGATGCGATGGCGGTGCTGGGTCCGCTGCTGCTTGGTTGGCAATGGGACAGCCGCGACCCTGCCACCCCCGCCCCGGTGGTGAAGTTTGATGCCGCCGATGCCGCATGGCTTTCCGCCTACACCCATCTGTTGCAAGGGGTCAGCGATCTGGTTCTGGCCTATGATCCGACCGAGCCAATCAGCCGCATCCTTGCTGCGCATGACAAGATGGTCAGCCTGGGCGGCACCGCGCCCAGCTTTTTCAGCGATGCGCAGGGCGGAATCGACGAGATTGATCTGATCGCCATCCTCATCGCCACGCTGCAACAGGCTCCCGATGCCGCGCGGATGACCAGTGCGCAGACGCATTTTCTGGCCATGATCGCCGACAACCGCCGCTTCTGGTCTGCGGTGGCGCGCGAGTCCGACAATGCCGCCGAATGGTTGCCGAATGACAAACAGCAATCGGCACTTGGACTGACGCTGCCGCCCGGCACCGGAGCAGTTTGGCTGTCGGTGCTGGACGATGCCGAAGGGCTGCTGAAGGGCACCAAACTCGCACCCTATTGGCGGCAGGAAGGTGCGGCGGGGGTGAATATCGCGAAGATCTTCACCGAACCGCGCCCCGCCGATCTGGCGGGCTGGATTCAAGGTTGGGCCGCCGTGCCCTATCTGGAGAACGGCACTTTGGTCAGCCCGCAGAACTGGAGTGCGTTTGAGCAGATGATGGGGGGTGAGGCGATGCTGCTGTCGTTCTATCTGAACTAATGCAAGCAGCCCCTAGGCCAAATCCGGCGCATGTTGGGCTAAAAACCCAGCATAGCGCTGGCGCAAATTGGCGTCAAACGCCGCCACAGACAGATCGGGCGCAAGGCCTGCGGCAACCAAAGCGGGGCGCGGATCAAACTCCGCCGCGTCCAGACAGCCCAAGGCGCACAACTGCGTGATCTGATCTCGGTCAATCGTCTTCAGCACCGTGACCAGCGCCTCGCGCAAGGCCGCATCCCCCACCGACCCACGCAGAGACAAAAACTGCGTGCTGCGCGCCGCGCCGTGGCGATTGCTGGCAGAGTTTGGCGGCTCATGCGCGCGGCGCAGCAGCTTCAAGGTGAAATGCAACGGCGTCAGCCCGTCGAAATGCAACAGCCGCGTGGTCTGGATCACCTGATGCGGCAGCTTGCCATAGGGCGCATGCAGCGCCACCTTTGCCCCGATCCCGGTGCGGGTAAACACCTTGCCCGCCTTATGGCCGGTCAGGCCGAAATGGAAAAACCCGGTCATGTCGCCGTACACCAGCGGCCCGGTCTGGCTGTAATCTTCCAACGCATGACGATACGCGCCTGAAAAGATATCTGCTCCGATCACCCCGTCGGGATAGACCCGCTCCGCCACCAAAAGCCGCATATACAGCGCTGCATCGGGCGCCTCTGCCAGAGCCTGCGTTGCGGCGGCCCCATCACGGACATATTCATCGGCGTCGCAATGCAAAAGCCAATCGGCATCGGTGTGCGCGTAAACCCGCCGGGCATTGTGGATCTGTCGCGCGGTATGCATCAGCGGCCGTTTGCGCTTTTCGCTGGCCGCCCAGTAGGTGTCATCACAGACCGTCACTTCACAGCCCGGCAGCTTGGCCAGCATCGCCTGCGCTTCGGCATCGGGCTGATCAAGGAACAGATGCACCCGAGATGCTCCCTGCGCCAGATGATGCGTCGCGAAGGCTACCACCAAAGCGGCAGGTTCATCGACAGTAGCCACCACCGCCCAACTTGGTTTCATCGAACTGTTGCCATCCCGCTTTACACCCCGATTTCAACAATGCCGGGCGTTAGCGCCAACGGCAAGCCCTGAAAAACTTGAGGAAACCATTCATGTGATCACAATTTTTTTGCGTGTGATCACAAATGTCGGTTTTCCGCCGATGCCCGCCAATTCGTGTTTTCCTCTTGCCCAATTTTATGCCACACCGCCTTCAAATCCAAGCTGATGGGACAAATCCATGAACATCCATGAATACCAGGCCAAGGCTCTGCTGCGCAGCTACGGCATCCCGGTGTCCGATGGCCGCGCCGTGACCAAGGCTGAAGAAGCCAAGACCGCGGCAGGCGAACTCGATGGCCCGCTTTGGGTGGTCAAGGCGCAAATCCACGCTGGGGGTCGCGGCAAGGGTCACTTCAAGGAACCCGAAGCGGGCGAAAAAGGCGGCGTGCGGCTGGCGCGCTCGGTCGGTGAGGCGGCGGAATTTGCGCGGCAAATGCTGGGCCGCACTTTGGTGACGGTGCAGACCGGGCCTGCGGGCAAGCAGGTCAACCGCATCTACATTGAAGACGGCAGCGACATTGCCCGCGAA
>CAYLYV010000150.1:0-11518 GCA_964387655.1 uncultured Cypionkella sp.
AGAACGGCCATCAGATCACCCCCGCTTCGTCTTTGAGTTTCGCGATCAGCTCGTCGACCGAGCCCACTTTGACGCCTGCCTTGCGGCCCGCGGGTTCAACGGTTTTGACAATGTTCAGGCGCGGGGCCACATCAACGCCGAAATCAGCCGGGGTTTTGATCGCCAAAGGCTTGGCCTTGGCTTTCATGATGTTGGGCAGCGAGGCATAGCGCGGCTCGTTCAAACGCAGATCGACCGAAACGATGGTCGGCATTTTCACCGAAATCGTCTGCAAACCGCCGTCGACTTCGCGGGTGACGATGGCTTTATCGCCGTCAATCGCCAGTTCCGAAACAAACGTTGCCTGCGACCAGCCCAGCAGTGCCGACAGCATCTGCCCGGTAGCATTCATATCGTTATCAATGGCTTGCTTGCCGCAGAGCACGATGCCCGGTGCTTCTTCCTTGACCACGGCTGCCAGCAGCTTGGCGACCGACAAAGGCTCGATATCGGTATGCACGTTATCGGTGGCTTCAATCAGGATCGCGCGGTCTGCGCCCATCGCCAGAGCGGTGCGCAGGGTTTCCTGGCTTTGCTTGACGCCGATGGAAACCACGACAACCTCGGTCGCCACGCCTTTTTCCTTCAGCCGAATCGCTTCTTCGACAGCGATCTCGTCAAACGGGTTCATCGACATTTTCACATTGGCCAGATCAACCCCGGAACCGTCCGCTTTCACGCGCACCTTCACGTTGTAGTCGATCACACGTTTGACAGGTACAAGAACCTTCATCGCGCATATCTCCGTTCATTGGCCCGAAGGCCGCCCAAGCTCTCGCCGCTGTCATATATGGTTGAGCGCGTCGGTAACAGACTAAAACCGACGAAATAGCGCGGTCAGACGTCGCGTCTAGCGCGTGAGGCCGGGCACCCAGAGCACGTCGTCTTTGCCGTCATTATTGGCGATCCGCCCTGCTACAAAGAACCAGTCCGACAGGCGGTTGAGGTATTTCACCGCTTCGGGATTCACCGCCTCAGAGGCTGCAAGTTCGACCACCAATCGTTCGCCCCGACGGCAGACGGTGCGGCAGAGGTGCAATTGCGCCGCCAAAGCTGACCCCCCTGGTAGGATAAAACTGCGCAAAGGCGTCAAACGGGCGTTCATCGTGTCAATTTCCGTCTCCAGCCGCGCCACTTGCGCTGCGATCATCCGCAAGCGCGGGTAGGGCGCTTCGGCGTCGTTCTCCATATCCGGGGTGCAGAGATCAGCCCCCAGATCAAACAGATCGTTGGAAATACGCTGTAAGGCGGCGTCCATTTCACCCACGGAATGCTGCCGCGCCAGCCCCACCGTGGCGTTGGTTTCATCCACTGTGCCATAGGCACTGACCCGGGCAGAGTGCTTGGCGACCCGCGCGCCATTGCCCAAGGCGGTTTTGCCCTTATCACCCGTCTTGGTGTAAATCTTCGACAGAACGACCATCAGTTGCCCCCCCGGCTGCGATAATAGGCGTAGCCCACGATGATGATCACGGCACCTGCCTGCGCGATGATCCGGTAGCGCATCAGGCGGTTGGAGTGTTTGCGGTTGAACTCGCCGCCTTTGGCAAAGCTGCCGATACCGATCATCAGGATGATCAGCACGGCAAAACAGGCAAGCACGCCAATGATGAAAATCGGGTCGCTGAGCATGGTGGGCTCCTTTCGCTTTGGCTTGATTTAGGCGTTTGGCGGGCAAAAGCGAACCGAAATCGCGGTGTCACCCCTTGGCAATCACCCAATCGAGCAGTCGCGTCGGCAGGATTCGCCGCAAAAACCCCATCAGATGCGTCGGCGTTGTGACATAATACCGCGCTTTGGGGCGGGGAGATTCCAGCGCATGGATCAGCTTTTCCGTCACCGCCGAGGCTGGCAATTCCCAGCGATCCTTTGGGCCCGCCTGATAAAGCCGCCCCCGCAATGTCGCATATTCCGCTGCCCGTGCCGAATTTTGCCAGTCAATCCAGCGCTCAAAATGCGGAATCGCCTTTTCGCGGATCGAGGTGCCAATCGGTCCCGGTTCGATCAAGATCACCTTGATGCCGGTGTCGGCCATCTCGATGCGCAAAACATCCGTCAGCCCCTCCATCGCGAATTTGGTGGCCACATAAGCGCCGCGCCATTTCAGCGCCACCAGCCCAAGCACCGAGGAACAATTGATAATCCGCCCGCCCCCCTGCGCCCGCATCAAGGGGATCACGCGGCGGGTCAGGTCGTGATAGCCAAACAGATTGGTCTCAAAAATCGCGCGCAACGCCCCGCGCGGCAGGTCTTCCACCGCACCGGGGCAGGCAAAGGCACCGTTGTTATACAAAGCATCCAACTTGCCCTCGGTGCGGACCACCACCTCGGCCACCGCAGCCTCAACACTGGCCTCATCGGCATAATCCAGCACGAAGCTTTCCAACCCTTCGGCCCGCAGCCGCTCGCAATCGGGTTCCTGCCTGCAGGTGGCAAACACCCGCCAGCCCCGCGCTCGCAACCCGCGCGCGGCATCCAGCCCGATGCCCGACGAGCATCCCGTGATCAGAATCGTGCGTTTCATGCCTGCTGCCCCTTTTTGGGTTTTCCCTTTCGTAGGGGCTGCGGCAGGTTTCGACAATCATTCAGTTTAACATTGGCATTCGGTTTGAGGTTTGCATTCCGTTCAAAATCATTCGGTCAGCAAGCGCGTGGCGATATAGCCCTCGACCCCGTCGCCCTCGATTCGGATCAGCGACCAGCCATCCGCGCCCTCGCCTTGCGCCACCACCAGCACCGAGTCGCCCCGCATCAGCCGACCGACCACGTCATAATCCTTGCCGGGGCCGGATCGCACATTGGCGGATTTCGTGTTCACCATCATCAGCACACCCGGCTCAGTCGCCGCAGGCTCTGCCACGACGGGCGCAGATGCGGCTTCCGCCACGGCAGGGGTGATCATCAATGGCGCTTCGGGCACATAAGCGGCTTCCGTCACAGGTATAACCGCAGGCGCGGCCACGACTTCGGACGCATCCGCAACAACCACCGGGGCGTCAACCACTGCGGCTGCCACAACCCGTGGCTTTTCAACCAAACCAAAGCGCAGCTGACCGCGATCAGCACCGCCGAAATACATCGCTGTAAAAAGTCCCGCACAAAGGAAAAAAGTAAGTTTAAACATTGCATCGGCACCCCACTGAACAGCAGCAGCCATAGCATGACCTTACGCGTTTTAGGGTGGAAAAAACAGCGATTCTTCCCCCTAAACCGGGCCACCCCCAGACGCGCCCTGCGTTTTCCGGCTGGACCAGCCTCCGGCCCCGCACTACACCGCATCCATGTCCGACACCGAAGATGACCCCAAGATGGAGCCCGTTACCCTCGCCGAGCCTTTGGCCCGCGCGATTGGCGAACGCTATCTGACCTATGCTTTGTCGACCATCATGCACCGGGCCTTGCCCGACGCGCGTGATGGCCTGAAACCGGTTCATCGCCGTATCCTCTACGCTATGCGAGAGCTAAAGCTTTCCGCGACCGGTGGGTTCCGTAAGTCTGCAAAAATATCCGGCGATGTGATGGGCAACTATCACCCGCATGGTGATTCCGCGATTTACGACGCGATGGCGCGGTTGGCGCAGGATTTCAACGTGCGCTACCCGCTGGTCAACGGCCAAGGCAACTTTGGCAACATCGACGGCGACAACCCGGCCGCCAGCCGCTACACCGAGGCCCGTCTGACCGCGATTGCCGAGACCTTGATGGAAGGTCTGACCGAAAACGCCGTCGATTTTCGTCCGAACTACGATGGCACGCTGGAAGAGCCGGTGGTGATGCCCGCCGCCTTCCCGAACCTGCTGGCGAATGGCTCGTCTGGCATCGCGGTCGGCATGGCCACCAACATCCCGCCGCATAACCTTGAAGAACTGATCCTCGGCTGTCACGCCATGATGGCCGATCCGGCGATTTCGGATGAGGCTTTGGTCGATATCATCCCCGGGCCGGATTTTCCGACTGGCGGCGTGATGATCGAACCCCGCGCGACCATGCTGGAAGCCTACCGCACCGGGCGGGGTTCCTTCCGCACCCGCGCGAAATGGCATGTCGAGGATTTGGGCCGTGGCACTTGGCAGATCATCATCACCGAGATTCCCTATCAGGTGCAGAAATCCAAGCTGATCGAAAAGCTGGCCGAGTTGATCCAGACCAAGCGCATCCCCTTGCTTGCCGACGTGCGCGACGAATCCGCCGACGATATCCGTATCGTGCTGGAACCCCGCTCGCGCACGGTTGAGGCCGATATGCTGATGGCGGCTTTGTTCAAAACCTCGGATCTAGAGGTGCGGTTCAGTCTGAATATGAACGTGCTGATCGACGGGCGGCAGCCCAAGGTTTGCAGCCTGAAAGAAGTCCTGCGCGCCTTCCTCGACCACCGCCGCGATGTTCTCAAACGTCGCAGCACGCACCGGATGGAGAAGATCGACCACCGGCTTGAGGTGCTCGAAGGCTTCATCATCACCTTCCTGAACCTCGATCGCGTCATTGACATCATCCGCTACGATGATGACCCGAAGGCCGCTTTGATGGCCGAACACTGGGGCAAGCCGCACAAGCGCGCGATGTCCGAAAAGGATTATGCCCCCCCCGTCAAGGGTGAGGGCGAGCTGACCGAGGTGCAGACCGAGGCCATCCTGAACATGCGCCTGCGCTCGTTGCGGCGTCTGGAAGAAATGGAACTGATCGCCGAGCGCGACGCTTTGATGGCCGAACGGGCGGGGCTGGTCGATCTGTTGGAAAGCGATGCGCTGCAATGGACGCAGATCGGCCTTGAGCTGGACGACATTCGCAAGAAATTCGGCAAAGACACCGTACTGGGCAAACGCCGCACCGCTTTTGCCGAGGCGGGCGATGTTGAAGAAGTCTCCTTTGAGGCGATGATTGAACGCGAGCCGATCACGGTGATTTGCAGCCAGATGGGCTGGATTCGCGCCCTGAAAGGCCATGTGGACCTCGCGACAGAGCAGAAATTCAAAGACGGCGACACCGCCCGCTTTGCCTTCCATGCCGAGACCACCGATAAAATCCTGCTGGTCGGCGCGAATGGCCGCTTCTACACGCTGATCGGTGTCAACCTGCCGGGTGGGCGCGGCATGGGCGAGCCTGTGCGGCTGATGGTGGATCTGCCGAACGATTCGGAAATCGTCGATCTGCAAATCTTCCGCGCGGGAGAAAAGCTGTTGGTGGCCTCTTCTGCGGGGGATGGTTTCGTGGTCGCCTCGGATGAGGTGCTGGCGCAGACTCGCGCAGGCAAGCAGGTTCTTAGCCTCAGCGGGGGCGTAAAGACCGCGATTTGCCGCAAGGTTGTGGGCGATCATGTCGCCGTGGTGGGGGATAACCGCAAGGTTCTGGTGTTCCCGCTGGCGGAACTGCCGGAGATGGCCAAGGGCAAGGGGGTGCGGCTGCAAAAATACAAAGATGGCGGGCTTTCGGATGCCACCACTTTTGTTTTGGCCGCAGGTTTGGCGTGGAAAGACCCGGCGGGGCGGACCCGGACCGAGACGGATTTGGCCGAATGGATCGGGGCGCGGGCCTCGGCGGGGCGGATGGCGCCTCGGGGCTTTCCACGGGACAATCGGTTCAACTGAGACCTGTTCAACGGCAGGGGGCCGCGCGTGGACCGCTTTGCGGGCGACGTGATTTCAACGGCTTAAGTTTTGGCGTTAGGGTAGCGTTAACCCTTTTGGCGCAACCAAGGCCCCCGGTGCCGCGATCACTTGCGCGGCCAAAGCGGCCGCTTGGCGCAGGCTTTCGGGCATCGAAGACCCCTGCAAACGGGCTGCCAGAAACCCCGCGTTGAAACTGTCGCCCGCAGCGGTGCTATCCACCACCTTTTGCGGCGCGGGCTGCAGTTGATGGGCGGCACCAGCCCAAGCCTCCACCATACCTCCACCGTTTTTCACCACCACGCACCCCACGCCCAAGCCGCGATAGCGCGCAATCGTCGCCAAAGAGCTGGCATCGCCAAACACCCGCGTGTCTTCGTCAAATGAGGGCAGAACAATGTCGGCCCCGCGTGCCGCAGCCTCCACCCAGTGCCGCAATGCGGTCCCGTCAGGCCACAGTCGCTCGCGCATGTTGGGATCGAAGGCCACCAGAGCACCATCGTCCCGTGCTTGCGCCACAGCCGCGAGCAATATCGCACGCTTGTCCTCGGCCAAAATGGCTAAGGTGATCCCCGAGAACACCACCATTGCCGCGTCCGCAAGCCCACGCCGCAAAGCCACAGGATCATCCGCCAGCCGCCGCGCCGCAGACCTGTCGCGCCAATAGCTGAAGCTGCGCTCGCCGTTCTGCAAGCTGATCAGATACAGGCCGACCGTCGCATCGTCGCGCCGGGCCACATGCGCGGTGCCAATCCCAGAGGCCAGCATGAATGCGAGCATTTGATCTGACAGCGCATCTGTCGCCACCGCACTCAGATAGTCGATCGTCCAATCGCCGGACAAACAATGCCGCAGATACCAAGCGGTGTTGAACGTATCGCCGGCAAAGCCTTGCCGCAGCAGGCCATCCCCGGCGGGAGACAGCTCCACCATACATTCACCAATCGCCACAACCCGCTTTGCCATCATATCCCCCTGATCCCGGCCAGAATGATCGTCGCGCCGCGCGGCTGCAAGGGCGCACCAAGCCCCGTGACCGCCCTTGAACCGCGCGCCCGCACCCGTTACCCTGCGCGGCGGTGCAGCAGTAGGAAATCCAGCATGGCGCAGCGTCTTCATCTTGTGTTTGGCGGCGAACTCGTCAGCCCGCAAAAGAACGTCTTCAAGGACGTCAGCCAGATTCACATAGTCGGCATGTATCCCGACTATGCCACCGCGTTTTCGGCGTGGAAGGCGGAGGCGCAGCGCACGGTCGACAATGCCCATATGCGCTATTTCATCGCGCATATTCATCGCCTTCGCGAAGAAGGTGTGCCGGGGTCACTGACCGAGGAGATGGGCGCGTAAGCGACCGTTTTCTATGGCACTATCCTTAGGCCGCACGCTTTATAATCTGACCGGACGCCGCGCCGTTGTTCCTGAAGTGGCGCGGCCGGCCCGCCCGCCGGGTGATCTGATCTGGCTGCATGCAGCTGAAGTTGGCTGCTCACGCGGGTTGCGGCAACTGGCGTTGCGGCTGGTCGAGGAATTGGGCGTTACTGTGCTGTTGACTTGCCCCGAAGCGGTGCCACTGACCGCCGATATGCTGCATCAGCACCCGCCCTTCGACACGCCAGCCGAGGCGAAGGCTTTCCTGTCGCATTGGGCACCGGCTTTGGTGATCATGGCCGAAGGTGAATTGCGCCCCGCGCTGCTGTTCGAGGCCGCTGAGCGTAGACTGCCAGTGATCATGGTGGACGCGCGTGCGCCTGCTTTGATGAAGGGGCGCGAGGGTTGGTATCCGGGGTTGATGCGGGCGGCGCTGCAGTGTTTTGCGCAGGTTCTGGCGGTGGACGAGGCGGCGGCGCGGGCGTTTCGGCGCGCGGGCGCAGCTGAGGTCGCGGTCTCGGGGCGGATGGAGGAGCCTTCAGCGGCGCTGTCTTACCATGAACCCGAGCGCGCGATGCTGGCCGGATTGCTGGCGACGCGCCCGGTATGGCTGGCGGTTGATGTGCCTGCGGCGGAAGAAGCGGCAGTGATCGCGGCGCATCGCTCGGCGTTAAGGTTGGCGCATCGGTTGCTGTTGATCCTGGTGCCGCAGGAGGCATCGCGGGCGGTGGATTTGGCGGCTTTTATGGAAGCAAGTGAAGGCTGGACAGTGGCGCAGCGCAGTCTGGATCAGGAACCCGATGCGGAAACCGAGGTCTATATCCCTGATTCCGCTGCGGAATATGGGCTGTGGTATCGGTTGGCTCCGGTCAGTTATATGGGAGGGTCTTTGTTGGGCGAGGGCTGCACGCGCAACCCGATGGAGCCAGCGGCTTTGGGCTCGGCAATTGTTTATGGGCCAAGGCCGGGCGGTTATGGCTCGGTTTTCGGGCGTTTGGGCGCGGCGCAGGCGGCGCGGGCGGTGGGCTCGGCTGGCGATTTGGGGGATGCTCTGAGCGATCTTTTGGCCCCGGATCGCGCGGCGCGGTTGGCGCAGGCGGCCTGGGCGTTGGCCTCGGATGGGGTTGAGGTGACGGACCGTGTGGTCGATTTCGCGCGCCGTGTGTTGGATGGGGGAAGCTGATGCGCGCGCCGGGGTTTTGGTCTTATCCGCCTGATCGGCCCGGTATTTGGGCGCGGGTCTTGGCGCCGCTGGGGTGGATTTATGCTGCCGCGACGGCGCGGCGGTTGCGGGCTGAGGGGTATCGGGCCGGGGTGCCGGTGATCTGCATCGGCAATATCAATGCGGGCGGGACGGGGAAGACGCCCACGACGATAGCTTTGGTGGAGCGCCTGATCGCGCGGGGGCGGCGGGTGGTGGTGGTCAGCCGCGGGCATGGTGGGTCTTTAGGGGGGCCGGTGCAGGTTGATGCGCTTAGGCACCGGGCGGATCAGGTCGGGGATGAGCCGCTGTTGCTGGCGGCGTTTTGTGACGTGTGGGTCGCGAAAGATCGTGCGGCTGGGGTTCGGGCGGCGGAGGCTGCGGGGGGTGACGTGGTTCTGCTGGACGATGGGTTTCAGAATCCGTCTGTGGTGAAGGATCTGTCGATTGTGGTGGTCGATGCGGCGGTGGGGTTCGGCAATGGGCGCTGTATTCCGGCGGGGCCGTTGCGGGAGCCTGTCGATGTGGGGTTGAAGCGGGCGGATTTTGTGCTGGCTGTGGGCGAGGGGTTTGCCCTGTCGGGGGTGCCGCTGCTGCGCGGGCGGTTGGAAGTGCTGCAGATGGGGATGGATTGGGCGGGCGAGCGGGTGCTGGCGTTTGCGGGGATCGGGCGACCGGAGAAGTTCTTCGCGACGCTGCGGGGGGAGGGCGCGGTGCTGGTGCGGGGCGAGGCTTTGGAGGATCATCAGCCGCTCTCAGAAGCCTTGTTGACCCGGTTGGAAGTGGAGGCTTTCGCGAAGGGGGCGCAGTTGGTGACGACGGAGAAGGATGCGGTGCGGCTGCCCGAGGCGTTCCGGGCGCGGGTGCTGACCCTGCCGGTGCGGCTGCGGATTGAGGATTGGGCACCGTTGGAGGCGGCGTTTGATCGGTTGGGGATTTAGGTGTGTCCACGCGTGGACAGGTTTTGAATTTATGTGAAATCAAGGGGTTAGGTGAGGGTCGTTTAGGGTTTGTTAACCTTTGACCCGCTTGACCCCCAATGGAGTATCAGGCCATGTCGAACATTGAATCGCTTTTCGTCACCCGCCTCTATCGCGCGGCTTTGGCGGAACAGGGCAAGCCGATTGATCTGGAGGAGTTGGAAAACTCTTGCCTCGCCATCGCCGAGGATGATGAGGCGGGGCAAAACTGGTGCGAAAAGCACGGCTATCCGGGCTATACCAGCTATGCCTCACTCGACGATCTGCCGTGGCGGTTTCCGATTTTCAAAGCTTTGGTCAAGGTGCTGGACAAGCATGTTGAGGGCTTTGCGAAGGATGTGCAGTTTGATCTGGGCAGTAAGAAGATCAAATTGGATTCGCTTTGGATCAACATTTTGCCCCAGGGCGGGGTGCACAGCTCGCATATCCATCCGCATAGCGTGATCTCGGGGACGTGCTATGTGACGATGCCGAAGGGCACCTCGGCGATCAAGTTTGAAGACCCGCGGCTGCCGATGATGATGGCTGCCCCGCCGCGCAAGGCCAAGGTGCGGGATGAATTGCGGACGTTTGTGTACCGCGCGCCGGAGGCTGGGGAGGTGTTGATGTGGGAAAGCTGGCTGCGCCATGAAGTGCCGATGAATATGGCGGATGAAGATCGGATCAGCGTGAGTTTTAATTATGGGTGGGGGTGAGGGAGCCGCCGCTTTACACTTTCTATGTGTCAAAAGGATTCCAGTAACGATGCGTATGTTTTTCCTCTGTATTTTCGTCTTGATTGGCACCTCGCTGCACGCTCAAGCCGACACCGCAATAGCAGTATTCAAGCGAGAGTTCATCGAACGCTATCTTGACACGTTTTACAGGGGTGAACCGTTCGATTTCGCGGGGCTTAAGTGCAAAGGAAATCCGGCTGTTGATAAATATACGAATTGTGTGAATGATCAGGGAATTGCAGTAATTGATGTGAAAAACATTGATCGGCGGGGTGAAGGCGGCAAAGCACTATGGAGTGGTGTAGCGATTGCCGTTACTGAGGAACCCGTGCTGCCAGAAGCTGATTGGTCGGTGCGCGGCAGAGCGGACATGGATAAGATCATGGACGCAATAGATGAATGGGCAGCTTCCAAACCCTCGGCAAAAAAACGCAAGCGTTGCGCCGGATCGGGTGAAGATGGCAAAGATCGGATGAAAGTTATCAGAGTTTCTGCATTCGACATTGTTTCGGCGAATGGCGAGCATAGCTTTCTTCTAGCAAATATCGTTTCGAGCAATGTTGGCTATATTTTGGTGTTTGGATTTATGCGTGGTGAAGGCTTCTGCGAGTGGTGAGTTGCTAAGGTGGTTGGGGAAATCGGGACGACGATTGTTTTGAGATTCTACATAAACTCGCTCACTGTCGCGCGCTCAAGCAAACCTCCCAGCCCGGAAGCAAGGCGCGAATGCGCCGCCGGGCAGCGCCTGACCGCCCCCTCGGGCGGGCGCTTTTGGGCTGTCCCGCTTAGAATATCTGTGGGGTTTGTTGAGGGATAAAGTGCCTAGAAATTCTGTGGCTCGCCCACCCGGCGGTCAGGCGTTGCCCTTTGGGGTGCTTGGGCGGGCAAAAAAGTGGTGCGTGAAATCACGCACCCTACACTTCATCCTGATGTTCGCCGAGTTTGGGGGCGGGGCGGTCTAGGGAGAGCTCCGCGCCGGAGAAGGTCATCGGAGAGCGGACTCCGGGCAGGCCTTCGGGGGCGATTTGCAGTTGGCGGGCGATGACTTGCGGGTCGGCGAAGACTTCGTCGAGGGAGTTGATCGGGCCTGCGGGGACGCCTTCGATTTCACAGGCAGCCAGTAACCCGGCTTTGGTCCAGGTTTTGGTCGCGGCGGTGATGCGGGCGGTCATCTCGACCCGGTTGGCGATGCGGTCGGCGTTGGAGGCGAAACTGGCGGCGGTTGCCATGTCATCCAGCCCCAAGATCGCGCAGAGGCGGTGGTATTGCGCGTCGTTTCCGGTGGCGAGGATGATCCAGCCGTCGGCGCAATCGAACACGGCGTAGGGGGCGAGGTTGGGGTGGGCGTTGCCCATCATGCCGGGCGGTTTGCCCGACACGAGGTAGTTCATCGACTGGTTGGCCATGATCGAGGTGGCGACGTCGAGGAGTGACATGTCGATGTGTTGGCCGACCCCGGTGCGGCCGCGTTGCAGCAGGGCTGCGAGGATGGCAGTGGCGCCGTAGACTCCGGTGAAGACATCGGTGACGGCGACGCCGACTTTTTGCGGCTGCCCGCCGGGCTCGCCGGTGCGCTGCCTTCCCGTCGTCTCCACGGGCCGTCCTCGGTCC
>CAYLYV010000151.1:0-11477 GCA_964387655.1 uncultured Cypionkella sp.
AAACCGATGAAAACCCCTTAGCGTAGGATTCCGCCCCCACCCGGAACAGACCCCATCATCAAGATCCTCGGCTCGGGCTGCAAGAAATGCGTGACGCTTGGCGTGAACGCCAAGGCAGCGGCCGATGCGGCGGGCAAGGACGCCCAGATCGTCAAAGTTACCGACTTTGCCGAAATCGCGGCCTACGGCATCATGTCCACGCCCGGCCTCGTCGTGGATGAAAAGGTGCTGTCCGCGGGCAAGGTGCTGACCGCAGAAGAAATCGGGCGCCTGCTGTGACCGAATATCGCGTCTCCGCCCGTCGCATCGACAGCCACGGCAGCCTTGCGGTGGCCAAGGAGGCCGAGGTGGTGCTCGACACCGATATGGCCGGGCGGCGCGATGCGATGAACCCGGTCGAACTGCTGCTGGCGGCCCTTGCCGCCTGCGTGCTGAAAGGAATCGAGCGGGTGACACCGATGCTGGCCTTCCAGATCGAGGGGGCCGAGGTTGCGTTGGAGGCGATCCGCCAGGACGCCCCTCCCAAGCTGACGTTAATCCGGTATCAGATCATCGTTGGCAGTGCCGAGACTGACCAGCGCCTTGATCTACTGCACCGCAACATCTTGAAATATGGCACCATCTCGAACACTCTGTCAGGAGCCGTGCCGCTGGAGGGGAGCCTGCGCCGCAAGGTGTGACAGGGTCATTTGGGGGCAGGCATGGTCGGATGGCCGCGGATCGTATTGGCTGGGGCGGCCGTCGGCCTTGTTGGCGGGCTGATCGGCCTTGGCGGGGCAGAGTTCCGCCTGCCACTCTTGATCGGCCTGTTTGGCTTTGCGGCCTTGGAAGCTGTGATCCTGAACAAAGCCACCAGTCTGATTGTGGTGGCCACAGCGCTACCGTTCCGGGCGGGAACCGTGCCGCTGGATCAGGTGCTGGCCGAATGGCCGATCATCCTGAACCTTCTCGCGGGAAGCCTTCTTGGCGCATGGATCGGCGCCGGGCTGGCCGTTCGGATGAAATCCCGCACTCTCTATCGCGTTCTGGCCGGGCTTTTGGTGCTGATCGCGGCAGTCCTGGCACTCAGCCACAGCACGAGCCTGTCGCCCGCTGCCCTTGTCACCGGACCTGCGCAGATCGTCGCTGGACTCGTCGCAGGGTTCGGCATCGGCATCGTGGCTTCGCTGATGGGCGTTGCGGGGGGTGAGCTTCTGATCCCTACTCTGGTCCTTCTGTTCGGGATCGACCTGAAACTCGCAGGCAGCCTGTCGCTGGCCATCAGCCTGCCGACCATGCTGGTCGGGTTCGCCCGATACAGTCGGGACGACAGCTTCACGGTCCTGGCACGCAACCGGGGCTTTGTGCTTTTCATGGCTTTGGGGTCAGTGGTTGGCGTCGCCATCGGCGGCCAATTGCTGGGGATCGTGCCCGAAGTCGTGCTGCTGCCCGTTTTGGTCGCCATCCTGCTAGTATCCTCGGTCAAAGTCTGGCGTCACGGCTGAGATCAGGTGGCGGCCGACAGGTTCACCCGCTTCATCAGAGCCTCGGCGCTTTCCTTGCGTTCGGAATAGCGGTCCACGAGGTAATCGGCCCTGTCGCGGGTCAGCAGAGTGAACTTCATCAACTCCTCCATCACATCGACAATCCGGTCGTAAAGCGGCGAAGGGCGCATCCTGCCTTCGGCGTCAAACTCCTGAAACGCCTTCGGGATCGAAGACTGGTTGGGAATGGTAATCAGCCGCATCCAGCGCCCCAGAATGCGCATCTGGTTGACGGCATTGAAGCTTTGCGACCCGCCAGACACCTGCATCACCGCCAGCGTCTTGCCTTGGGTTGGCCGAACCGCCCCCTCAGAAAGAGGAATCCAGTCGATCTGCGTTTTCATCAAGCCCGTCATTGCGCCGTGGCGCTCGGGCGAGGACCACACCATCCCCTCGCTCCATGCCACCAAATCGCGCAACTCGCGGACCTTGGGGTGGGTCGCGTCCACCCCGTCATCGACCAGCGGCAACCCTGAGGGGTTGAAGAACCGCACATCCGCCCCAAGCCGCGTAAGGATGCGTCCGGCCTCTTCACCAGACAGTCGGCTGAAACTGCGCGGACGAAGCGAGCCGTAAAGAATCAGGATGCGCGGGGCATGGGTTTTGTGCTGCGGGGTCAGCAGCGCCGCCTCATCAATGCCGGGGAACAGCGCGTCGTCGATATTGGGCGTATCGGTCATGCTGGGAACCTGTCGCGGGTTCGGTTGGCAAAGGCTACGAGCGACAGCATCACCGGCACTTCGACAAGGACGCCGACCACCGTGGCCAACGCAGCACCGGAGTTGAGACCGAAAAGGCCGATGGCCACTGCCACCGCTAGTTCAAAAAAATTCGAAGTCCCGATCAGCGCGCAAGGAGCCGCCACCTTGTGCGGCAGCTTCCACGCAAAAGCCCAAGCATACCCGAGCGCGAAGATGCCATAGGACTGAATGATGATCGGCACGGCGATCAGGGCAATCAGCAGAGGCTCTGCGATGATCACCTGCCCTTGGAACCCGAACAGAAGCACGACGGTCAGTAGGAGCCCGAGAACTGAGGCCGGTTTGATCCGGGCGGTAAAGGCGCTGAGGGCAGCCTCACCCCCACGCAACATCAGGGCGCGCCGCGTTAGCGCCCCGGCGATCAGTGGGATGACAATGTAGAGGAGGACTGAAAGCATCAGCGTCTCCCAGGGGACATTGATATCTGTCACTCCCAAGAGGAAGGCCACGATGGGGGCGAAAGCCACCACCATGACGAGGTCATTCACACTGACCTGCACCAGCGTGTAGTTCGGGTCACCCTTGGTCAGCTGCGACCAGACAAAGACCATCGCGGTGCAGGGGGCTGCGCCCAAGAGGATCAGGCCTGCAATGTATTCCGGGGCCTTGGCCGGGTCGATCAGACCAGCAAAGAGGTGGTTGAAGAACAGCACGCCAAGGGCGGCCATGGTGAACGGCTTGATCAGCCAGTTGATGACCAGCGTGATGACCAACCCCTTTGGTCTGCGCCCGACGTCCTTCAGCGACCCGAAATCGATGGCGATCATCATCGGATAGACCATCGCCCAGATCAGTATCGCCACGACAAGATTGACCGAGGCGTACTCAAGACCGGCCAGGGCAGCGAACAGATCGGGCATCAGGTTGCCCAGAAGCAGGCCTACAAGAATGCACAGGGCGACCCAAAGGGTAAGCCAGCGTTCGAAGAGACTCATGCCGTTTCCTTTTGGTCTGGAATGCAGCAGGCTCCATTGGGTGGTGGGGTCAGGCCCATGATCAGTTCGGCAAGCGGCGCGAGTGCGGCCGGGTTCAGCGCGTAGCAGACCCGCGGTCCGTCAATCTCACCGGTGATCACGCCCGCAGCCTTCAGGATGCGGAGATGCTCTGACACCGTCGATTGCGCCAGACCGACCGCCCCGACGATCTCGCCGCCAATACATCCGGGCGTCGCCTGAAGCAGGCGGAGGATCCGGATACGTGCCGGATGCGCAAGCGCTTTCGCCAAAGCGGCGGTGGTCGTTTCGTCTGTTGCCATCTGGACGCTTTCCAAGCCGATCCGTTTCCGTATATCGTCGATTTACGATTTCGTGCGCCATAGGACAAGCTTGTTCAAGGATGCAGGACATCGAAGTTGGTGCGAGGGGAGACGCGCCGCGAGGAGGACAGAGATGCAGAGCACACGCCGCGCGGTGCTTTTTGGTGCGGCTGCCGTGGCCGCGCCTTTCGTTGGTACAAGAGGCTGGGCTCAAGGCCCCGCGCCCTTCAAGTTTGCCCTTACGCCAGTCTTCCTCGACAATGACGCCGCAGTCATCGATGCCCTTCGGCTGGCTTTATCGCAAGGCATGGGACAAGAGATCGACCTCGTCCAGCGCCGAACCTATCAGGAAATTTCTGGCGCGCTGCTCGACGGCTCCGTCGATGCCGCCTGGACCTGCGGTTTTCCTTATCTTCAGCATCGGACCGAACTCTCGCTGCTCGGCGTACCGGTCTGGAGAGGACAGCCGCTCTATCAATCCTACCTGATCGTCGGCAAGGACGACGCGGCAAAGACCTTGTCAGATCTGCGTGGTGCTGCGCACGCCTTCTCAGATCCTGACAGCAATTCCGGTTTTCTCGTCACGGCTTCCGACCTCGCGCGCGACCACCAAACGCCTGAGGAGTTCTTTTCCAGGGTGATTTTCACCTATGGCCACCGCAACGTGGTTCGTTCAGTCGCCGGAGGCCTGACGCGATCCGGCAGCGTGGACGGCTATGTGTGGGAAGCCCTTGGCGTGGCAGAGCCCGAGCTGACGGCCCAAACCAAGGTCATCGCCCGCTCGGAATGGCTGGGTTTTCCCCCAATGGTCGCACGGAAGGATCGTATGGACGAGCCGTCGGTTCAGGCGTGCCGGACTGCCCTTCTGGCTCTCTCGGACAATGCACTCGGCAAGCAGGCGCTAAAGCTTCTGAGTCTTGACGGGATTATTCCGGGAAAAGATGCGCTGTTCGACGGGATCGCTGCCCGCATGGCAATCCTGGCGGACGGATGAGAGCCGTGCCCCGCTTTCGCGATCTGCCCGTAACTTTGCGCGTGCCACTTGTGATGGCCGGCCTGATGGTCCTGTTGGGTTTTCTTGCGAGCCAAAGCGTCCTTTCGGCCTTGGGCCGCGTTCAGGATGCGCGTCTATCAGAGACCGCGCGGCTGCATGTCGAAGGCTTGTCCGTGGCCCTTGGGCCCTCCGTTTTGCGGCAGGATGTCTGGGAGGTCTATGACATTCTGGACCGGGCCCGCTCGGCCTATGACGGTCAACGCTTGTTACTGTCGATCGTGGCGGACGAGCGCGGGCGCATCCTTGCCGCAACCGATCCGCGACGCGCGCCAGTGGGGGATGAGGTCGCGGGTTTCGAGGTGAATGCCGTTCCACCGGACGCCATCCGGATGACCGGGGACTCCACGCTTCGGGTGATGGCACCGCTCCTCTTTCAGGGACGCCAGATCGGTCAGATCGTGACCGAGCTTGATGTGACCGACCTGCTAACCGAGCGTCGCAATGTCTCGATGTGGCTCTTGTTCGGAAACGCGGCTGCAACGGCCGTTCTCGCATTCGGCGGCTGGCTGGCAGTTGCCCGGATCCTGCGACCAGTCGGCACGTTGGTGCTGGCGATGGACGATTCCAAAGGCGCGCCCCGCCCGATTTCTGAGGCGGATATTCCCCGCGGCGACCCAGGCCTGTCGCGTCTGATCCTCACGTACAACCGGATGACCACGGCTGTCGAAAGCCGAGCCGAGGCCGAGCGTCGCCTGGCTGAGCGTGAACGCTTCGTCAGCCTCGGGCGCCTTTCGTCGTCGCTGGCGCATGAGGTGAACAACCCACTTGGAGGTCTCCTCAATGCAGCCGACACGATTCACACCTATTCGGACCGTCCGGAGGTTGTGCGCCAATCCGCAGAACTGATGCTACGTGGGTTGTCGCATTTGCGAGACGTCACCCGCGCGATTCTTGATGAGAACCGACTAGACCGCATTGGCCAAGCGTTACGCCGCGAAGACCTGGAAGACCTCAAGCTTCTCTTCGAACCCGAAGTATCCAGCCGCGCGCAATACTTGACCTGGAAAGTGGAAGCGGAACTGGATGAGTTGGCAAGGTTTCCGGCCGCGCCCGTGCGTCAGGTGGTGCTGAACCTCCTTCTCAACGCGGGCGCCGCGGCGGGACAGAGTGGCATTGTGGATCTATCCGTAGCTGCAGAACAGGACAGTCTTACCATTGAGGTTACAGACAGTGGCCCTGGCTTGGGTCGGGCCGATCTTGACCGATTGCTGGCATCAGGCCCCCTGCCGCCGGGCGGCGGCGTGGGTCTGCGCCTCGTGCACGATCTGGTGTCCGGGCTCGGGGGGGAAATCCAGCATGAGCGCAAAGATGCTCGGACATACGTCCGCGTCACCCTACCTATGAAGGACATTAGCGATGCTTGAAGGCAGACGCATTGTCCTGGTCGAGGACGACGAAATCATGGGGGCATCGCTCGTGCAGCGTCTGGAGCTGGAGGGCGCCGATGTTCACTGGCACCGCTATATCCTGCGCGCCCTGCCCGCGATCCGAACGCCCAGAAAGCCGGTCGATGCCGTTATCTGCGATATCCGGCTGCCAGATGGCACGGGCGAGGACCTCTACGAGACCCTGACAAGGACTGGGCACCCACCGCCGTTCCTGTTCATCACGGGTCAGGGGTCAATTGATCAGGCGGTGCGTCTGATCCGCTCCGGCGCGTTGGATTACATCGCCAAGCCCTTCGACATCGGCCAGTTCCTGATCCGCTTGACCCAGGTGATGCAGCCGCGCGCCGATCAGGAGATGCCCCCCGAAACCGGAATTTCCGACGCAGCCCGAGTAGTCGACCGGCAAGTGAGCGATGCGGCAGGCCGCGCTTCACCTGTTCTCCTGCGGGGTGGCCCTGGGCTTGGTAAACTCCGGCTTGCCCGGCGCATTCACGATCATTCCGACCGACGCGCGGCCCCTGCAATCGTCCTCGACGCTTTGGCGGGGCCAGTTGAAAACGAGACCCTCGCCAGGGCCATCGCCGATGTCGGTGAGGGAAGCTTGATCATGGTTGGAATCGGTCGCCTCCCCTCGGATTGCCAAGACCTACTGCTGGCCAGTCTCAGAGAAAAAGACATCCGGCTCATTGCAACTGCTGGGCTGCGGCTTGAGGAAAAGGGGGCTGATAATTTTCGGTCCGACCTTCAGTCGCTCCTGACCTCCCATGAAATTGTCATCCCCGCTCTGGCCGAGCGGCCGGAAGATGCCGTCTGGCTTGCGGCCCGGCTTTTTCCCGCGATGAATGCCCGCAGGGTAAGTCCGCTGACCGGGATTGCCGCTTCCGCCGAAGATGCCATCAGGGCTCATGACTGGCCGGGCAATGGTCGCGAGCTGCGTGCCAGATTGCTGCGCGCTGTCGAGGCCGCAGCTGGCGATCTTGTGCTTACATCGGACCTGTTTCCAGAGCGCGCCAGCGATGCAGGGCTACGATCCCTTGCCGAAGTGCGAGATGCGGCCGAGCGGTCACAAATCGCGGCCGCACTGGAGAGAACCGGGGGCCAGGTCGGCGAGGCGGCAAAGCTTCTGCGAGTCTCCCGAACCACGCTGTGGGAGAAGATGCAGAAACTTGGTCTTTGACTGGGCAAGCGCCTGACTTCTGGTCATTGGCATGTTCGGAAACCCGAACACCTGAAAATAAGCTATGTTTTTGAGCGGTTTGCAAATGGGCAAGCAAGACATTCTACCGACCTGACCCAAGCTCTCCCCTGCTAACCTTTAGGCAAGGGAGCCAAGGGAGGAATAGCTACCATGAAATGCAACCGGTTGGTCGATGTCGGCCGCCGTCAGTTCCTGCGCGGGGGTGTTCTCGGCGTTGCAGGAGCTGCGGCGGCGACGGTCATGCCTGCAGGGCAGGCTCAGGCGCAGACGGCGCGCGCGATGCTGGACTACCCGTCCACCAAACTGGCGAACCTCGCCGATCTCAAGGTGAACGAGCCTATGGATATCGGCTATCCTGACGCGGAAAGCCCCGGTATCCTCTTGAAATTGGGCACCGCTGTTGAAGGCGGTGCCGGACCTGATGGGGACATCGTCGCCTATACGGTCCTGTGCCCGCACAAGGGCTTTTACATGAGCTATCACGCTGCCGACAAAACCTTGAACTGCCCGGGCCACTTCTCGCGCTTCGACTGTGAAAAGGGTGGCCAGCAGGTCTGGGGTCATGCCACGCAAAACTTGCCGCAATTCGCGCTGCGTGTGGACGACAAGGGCGACATCTATGCCGAAGGCGCCGACGAGCTGATCTACGGCCGTCTGTCCAACGTGCTGCAAGGGTAAGGGGGCGATCATGGCTTACAAACGCAACATCGACCGCCTGCCAATCATTCCCGCAGGCGCAAAAGAGCACAACGTCACTTGCCACTACTGCATCGTCGGCTGCGGCTACAAAGCCTACACTTGGCCGCTGAAAAAGCAGGGCACGACCGATAGCAACTGGATGGGCGAAGACCTTTCCAAGCAGCAGGGCGCCGAAACCGAAGCTTGGTATGCGCCGTCGATGTATAACGTCGTGAAGCAGAATGGCGCCGACGTGCATTTGGTAATCAAGCCGGATGTAAATTGCCAGGTGAACTCGGGCCTCGGCTCAATCCGCGGCGCGCGAATGGCAGAAAACCGGCGCTCGGATGTGACCGGCAGCCAGAAGCAGCGTCTGACGGATCCGATGGTCTGGCGCTATGGCACCTGGCAGCCGACCTCCTGGGATGACGCGCTTGATCTGGTCGCCCGCGTGACGGCAAGGGTGATCGACAAGGACAACGAGAACGACCTCTACGTCTCGATGTTCGACCATGGCGGCTCAGCTGGTGGCTATGAAAACACCTGGGGCACGGGCAAGCTTTACTTCGAGTCGATGAAGGTCAAGCACTGCCGCATCCACAACCGCCCGGCCTACATGTCTGAGGTGCACTCCAGTCGCGACATGGGCGTGGACGAGTTGAACTACAACTACGCTGACTATGAAGTCACCGACACCATCTTCCTTGTCGGCACCAACCCGATGGAATGCCAGACCAATCTGTTCCTGAACCACATGGTCAAGGGTATGCAGAACGGAGCGAAGGTCGTCATCTCGGACCCGCGTCGCACCGTGACGGTCGACAGCTGTGAGCAGGTGGCAGGGGCTGAAAACGTGTTGCATCTGCCGATCACGACCGGTTCGGACGTGGCGCTGCACAACACGCTCTTCACATACATCGCGGATCAAGGCTGGGTGGACGCCGATTTCATCGCGAAGTCTACCTTCCAGGGTGATGTGGCGGTGGCGGCTGACTCAGCCTATCCGGCCTCCCTTGGCTCTTTCGAGTCGGCACGCGTCGCCTGCAAGATGAGCTTGGCGGACGGGGCCGCTGCGACCGGTCTGACAGAGGCGCAGATCATTCAGGCCGCTGAATGGATCGCCAAACCGAAAGAAGACGGCAGCCGCCGCAAGTGTGTGACCGGCTACGAGAAAGGCATCATCTGGGGCAACGACAACTATCGTGCCATTGGCAGCCTGCTGAACATCGGTCTTGCCACCGGCAATGTGGGTCGCGAAGGCGGTGGCGTTTGCCGTCTGGGCGGTCACCAGGAAGGCTACTACCGTCCGTCCGACGCCCATGTCGGCCGCCCTGCACCCTACATCGACCAGATGATCATCGCTGGTGGCGGCAAGGTGCACCACATCTGGGCCAACGACCACTTCAAGACCACGCTGAACGCGTCCGAGTTCAAGCGCGTCTACAACCGCCGGTCCAACATGGTGAAGGAAGCCATGGACGCCCGCGCCGGGGCGACGCGCGAAGAGATGGTCGATGCCATTGTCGGCGCGATCAATGCGGGCGGGTTGTTCGTGGTGGATGTGGACATCATCCACAGCCAGATCGGCCAGGCGGCCCATGTCATCCTTCCGGCGGTGGAATCCGGCGAGATGAACCTGACCTCGATGAACGGCGAACGCCGCCTGCGGCTGACAGAGAAGTACATGGATGCCCCCGGATCGGCCAAACCCGACTGCATGATTGCTGCCGGATTGGCGCAAGCGCTGGAGCGTGTTCTGCGCGAAGAAGGCCGGACCGAGTATGCAGACCAGTTCAAAGGGTACGACTGGGCCTCGGAAGAAGACGCGTTCATGGACGGCTACAACAAGGGCAATCCCGAAGTCACCTATGAACGCCTCCGCGCCATGGGCAACGACGGGGTGCTGGAGCCGGTGACCGGCTTTGCCGATGGCAAACTGGTCGGGACCAACCGCCTTTATGAAGACGGCGTGTTCAAGCGGCATGGGCGCGAAGATGGCAAGGCCCTGTTCTGCATGGGCGAGTGGCGGGGTTGGCAGGCAGCAGGCAAGGCGCAGCAACAAGCGAACCACCGCTTCCTGATCAACAACGGCCGCGCCAACATGAACTGGCAGAACTGGTTCCTCGATCAGGGCAACGAGTTCGTCATGGACCGCTTCCCGGTTCCCTTCATCCAGATCAACCCCGACGACATGGCCGATCTGGGCATCAAGGCGGGCGATATGGTGGAGGTGCACAACGATATGGGCGCGACGCAGGCCTTGGCCTACCCGGAACCCACGGCGAAGCGCAATGAAACCTTCATGGTCTTCGGTGCGCCAAACGGTGCCCAGGGGAACATCGTGAACCCGGGCGTCAACGAACTGATCCTGCCGGACTACAAGCACACATGGGCCAACATCCGCAAAATCTCGGATGCCACCCCGGCTTCGGCGGCGGTGTCCTACAAGTCGTGGGAAGTGGAACTCTAAAAGAAAACTGATGCGCCGCCGGATCGTTTCCGGCGGCGCGCAATCCACGCCGGTGGGGAGGCAGCCTTGCAACTAGCTTACGTTACACCTCAGGGTCGTGGGCGGACCGATGCGCTCATCGCAGCCGTCGCCCAACAGCTGCAGACGGATGGACTGCGTCTTTCCGGAACGGTTCAGTCGAATATCGAACGTCCGGATCGGCGCAAATGCGACATGGATCTGATGATCCTTCCTCAAGGTCCCGTTGTCCGGATCAGTGAGGATCGCGGCGACCTCGCGCGGGGCTGCACGCTTGACTCGGGCGCGCTTGAACAGTCAGTCGCCGAGGTTCAGCGACGCCTATCGGGCGCTGACATGCTCATTGTGAACAAATTCGGCAAGCGCGAGGCCGAGGGCAAAGGTCTGATCCCCGTCATTGGCGATGCGGTCGATCTGGGAATTCCGGTCCTTGTAGGTGTCAACGGCCTTAACCTTGCGGCGTTTCTGTCCTTTGCTGGCGAGGACGCAATTGCACTGCCGACCGATGTCGCCAGTGTGGTCCAGTGGTGCAGACAATCCATTGTCGCGGAGACGGTGTGATGTCGTTGGACGATTCAGCAAACAGCACCGATCAGTAGAGAAAGTCTCATCGACAGCATAATGCCGGTTAGGCGTGAATGGTCAGACTGACCTTGGCGCAAGAAGAATGACTGCCGCGCCGAGAAGGCAAATTGCACCCCCAGCCACATCCCACGCATCGGGGCGCTGCTTCTCTACGGCCCAAAGCCAAATAAGCGACGCCGCGATATAGACGCCTCCATATGCTGCGTAGGACCGCCCGGCGAAATCCGATGGCGCGAGGGTCAGGAGCCAGGCGAACACGGCAAGGCTGACTAGACCGGGCGCCAGCCAAAGCGCGCTCGCGCCCTGCCGCATCCAAGCCCAGACCGCAAAGCAGCCAGCGATTTCAACCAACGCCGCGACTGAGAAAATGAGGATCGCCTTCATGTAGCACTCGCTCCCGGCATCTGAAAATCGTCGAATATGGCGCAGGCTCCAGGGCTCCCGCCGCGGCAGCCTTCATCGCAACGGACAAGGATCGCAGCGAGAGCGGCTTCCAGCGCCTTCAGCTCCGCACGTTTGGCTCGCAGCGCGCGAATGTGTTCCTCGA
>CAYLYV010000152.1:0-11354 GCA_964387655.1 uncultured Cypionkella sp.
GGGCGGCTCTGATCTGCCAAACATCCCAGCCGAGTTTTCCGCTGTTCCGTTTGAACGCGGCATTGTCGGTATGGCGCGCTCGTCAGACCCAGATTCCGCCAACAGCCAGTTCTTCATCATGTTCGCGCCGGGTGATTTCCTGAATGGCCAATACACCGTGGTCGGAAAGGTGATCAAAGGCATGGAGGTGGTTGACGCGATCCAACGTGGCGAGCCGCCAGCAACGCCCGATGTGATGACGAAAGTGGCTGTTCAGGAATAAGAACATTCGTTCATATAAAGCGAACATTTATTCACAAACAAAAAGGGGGCCGGACTGGCCCCCTTTTTCATTTCATCCACGCTAAAAAGTGCTGCTTTAGTCCAAAACCACCAAAGCGTGACGCTTCTTGCCCGCCGTCAGCTTCAGCGGCTCGGCCAGCATCCCGGCCCCCACGCGCAAGCCTGCGTCTGTCACCAGCTCGTCATTCATCCGCGCGCCGCCTTCCTGGATCAGCCGCTTGGCATCTTTGCCAGTGGCCGCCAAACCAGCGCGCACGAAAAGCTGCACGATTCCTAAGCCTTCGGACACTTCCAAGGGTGAGACCTTCAGCGTCGGCAGATCATCCCCGACGCCACCTTTCTCAAACACTTCGCGCGCTGTGGCTTCCGCCGCTGCCGCAGCCTCGACCCCATGCAGCAGCGTCGTCACCGCATTGGCCAGCACGATCTTGGCATCGTTGATCGCCGAGCCTTGCAATGCGCCCAAACGTTCACATTCCTCAAGCGGCAATTCGGTATAGAGTTTCAGGAACTTACCTACATCGGTATCCGTGGTGTTGCGCCAGAATTGCCAGAACTCATAGGGCGAATACATGTCGGCATTCAGCCAGACCGCGCCGGATTGTGATTTGCCCATCTTCTTGCCGTCGCTGGTGGTCAGCAACGGTGAGGTCAGCCCATACACTTCATGGTCAATCACCCGACGCGTGAGGTCCACGCCGTTGACGATATTGCCCCACTGATCCGAGCCGCCCATCTGCACCAGACAGCCATAGCGGCGGTTCAGCTCCAAAAAGTCATAAGCCTGCAAAATCATGTAGTTGAACTCGAGGAACGACAGCGATTGCTCGCGGTCCAGCCGTGATTTGACCGACTCGAAACTCAGCATCCGGTTCACCGAGAAATGCTTGCCAATGTCGCGCAGGAAGCTGAGGTAGTTCAGATCATCCAGCCATTCGGCATTGTTCACCATCACGGCGTCATTTGGCCCATCGCCAAAGGTCACATAGGGTGAAAACGCCCGCTTGATCCCGGCGATATTGTCATCAATCTGCGCATTGGTCAGCAAAGGCCGCTCATCGGCGCGGAAGCTGGGATCGCCCACCTTGGTGGTCCCGCCACCCATCAGCACGATCGGCTTGCCGCCGCATTTCTGCAACCAGCGCAGCATCATGATCTGGATTAGCGAGCCCACATGCAACGACTTCGCCGTTGCATCAAAGCCGATATAGCCCGGCACCACGCCCTTGGCCAAAGCCTCGTCAAGCGCCTGATAATCTGTGCAATCGGCCAGAAAGCCGCGGGTCATCATCACGCGCATGAAATCAGATTTCGGATGGTAGGTCATGGCACACTCATGCTTTAAGGTTCGGGTGGTATAGCGGGCGAGGGGGCCAAGGGGAAGATGGCGAAACAGAGCGCGATCTGGGTTTTGGGCACAATGTCGGGCACCTCGCTGGATGGGGTGGATGCCGCGATGCTGCGCACCGATGGGCATGAGATTTTGGAATTCGGCCCGCACGCTTACCGACCTTATACCGCGCCCGAGCAGGCGACCATCCGGGCGGCCTTTGGCCAATGGCCGGGCGATGCTGAAGTGGCCACCGCCGCCGAGGTGGTGGAAACCGCCCATGCCGAGGTTCTCGCGCGGTTTTCCGGCGCCGAGATGATCGGCTTTCACGGCCAAACCCTTGCGCATGATCCGGGACAGGGCCGCACCCATCAGGCGGGCAATGGCGCCTTGCTGGCGCAAGCGATGAACCTGCCGGTGGTTTGGGATTTCCGCTCGAACGATGTCCAAATGGGCGGGCAGGGCGCGCCCTTGGCGCCGTTCTTCCACTTCGCCTGCGCCAAATGGATCAAGGCCACCGAGCCTTTGGCGATCCTGAACCTCGGTGGTGTCGGCAATGTCACCTGGATCGACCCCAGCCAGCCCAGCCCGGAAACCCCCGGCGCTTTGCTGGCGTTTGACACCGGCCCCGCCAACGCGCCCGTCAATGATCTGATGCAGATCCGCTTGGGCCTTGGCCAAGATGAAGGCGGCGCGCTGGCTGCAACGGGTCGGGTGAATGAGGCTTTGGTGAAGGCCTTTCTTGCCCAAGCCTATTTCCATAAAATCCCGCCGAAATCACTGGACCGCAACGATTTCCAACCGTTCTTGAAGAAGACCCACAAACTCTCCAACGCCGATGCCGCCGCCACGCTCACTGCCATCGCCGCAGCGTCTGTCGCCAAAGCCGCCGAGCATTTTCCCCGGCCCATCACCCGCCTTCTCGTCGCTGGAGGCGGTCGCCACAATGCCACGCTGATGGCCGAGCTTTCCCAGCGGATGAATTGCGCCGTCGAACCGATTGAAACCGCAGGCCTCAACGGCGACATGCTGGAAGCGCAGGCTTTCGCCTATCTCGCCGCGCGGGTGGCTTACGGTCTGCCAACGTCATGCCCCGGCACCACGGGCGTGTCGGCTGCGGTTGGGGGCGGGCAGATCAGTCGGCCGTAAACTACTTCCCGACAGCCCGCGCTTGCCGCACCATCGAGACGGTATAGATCACCAGCGCCACCCAGATCATCGGAAAGGCGATCATCTTGCCGCGCCCGAACGGCTCACCAAACAGAAACACCGCCGTCAGGAAAATCATCGTCGGCGCGATATATTGCATGATGCCAATCGTCGACAGCCGCAGCAGCTTCGCGCCATTGGCATAGACCATCAACGGCACCGCTGTGACCAACCCGCAAGCCAGCAGCAGCACGGTGTCCGAGGTCACCCCAGCCATGAAATGACTGCTTCCGGTCACTTGGGCCCAGATGACATAGCCTAGCGCGAAGGGCAGCAGGATCAGCACCTCAAGGAAGAACCCTTGGTTCGGCCCGATCGGCAGCGATTTCTTCAGGTAAGCGTAAATCCCCCAAGTCACCGTCAGCCCCAGTGCCACCAGCGGCAACTTGCCCGCCTCGATGGTCAGCACCAGCACCGCCAAAGCCGCCAGTGCAATCGCGCCTTTCTGCGCGCGGGTTAACCGCTCGCCCAACAGCACGGCGCCCAGAAACACCGAAAACAACGGGTTGATGTAATAGCCCAAAGCCGCATCCAGCGCGTGACCCGCCCCAATCGACCAGACGTAAATCCCCCAGTTGACCGAGATCAGCGCCGCCGTCGCCATCGCCATCAGCAGCATTTTTGGGTTCCGCATAGCCAGCATAAGATCAGCCGTCCGCCCGGTTGCCCACAGCACGGCCCCCGCAATCGGGATCGACCAGATCACCCGGTGTGCGATCACCTCGGCAGGCGAGATATGCGCCACCGCCTTCATGAAGATCGGCAAAAACCCCCACAAAAGGTAAGCGGTCAGCGCAAATCCAAAGCCGCGCAGCGAGTCTTCGTTCTTCGGGGGTAAATTTTCCATGGCCCTAGCTACCGCTGCGCCAAGCCCCGCGCCACGGCTAACTTGTATCCATCACATTCGCCGCGCCAGATAGTCCTTGGTAAACGCCGCATAACCCTCTGCCGTCTCGCGCAACTCCTGCTTCATCAAGCGGTGCAACGCGGGCAGTTGGTGAAACGGCACCGCCGGATAGACGTGATGCTCGACATGATACGGCATGTTCCACGCCAAAAACCGCATCAGTGCGGTGGTAAAGGTGGTGCGGGTGTTCTCGAACATATTCACCACCTGCGGGCAATCGCCATGCTCGGCCAACAGATACAGCCGCAACGCGGGCTGGCCCAGCACCAGAGGCAGCAGCCAGGCCCAGAACAGCAGAGGGCAGATCAGCAGACTGGCCAGAACCAGCGCATAGCCCAACAGCATCCAGCGTGCCTCGGCGACGATCCGGGGCAGGGCGCTGGCGGGCAGATATTCGCCCTCCGCCCGCCCCCGGTTTAGATCAATCACCAACCGCACCTCAGATATCCAATACGGCAGGCCCGAGACATGCCAAACCCAAGCCCTTAGTCCGCTTGGTTTTTCCGAGGCCAATTCCGGATCTTTGCCCGCCAGATTGGTCCAGCGGTGATGCGCCAGATGAAAGTAGCGAAACCATTGAAACGGCAGCAAAATCAAAAACCCGCACAAATGTCCGACAGCCTCATTCAGCCGTTCCGAGGCAAAGGGAGTCTTATGCGTCGCCTCATGTTCCAGCGTAAACAGAAACACCAGCAGAACCCCCTGCAAAGGCAGCAAAAGCCACCAACCCGGCACGCCAAAGCCAATCAGCGCAGCCAGCACGATGATCGCGCCCAGATGCCCCGCCAGATGCAACAGCCCAGCCCGATCCGACCGGGCGATCAGTTGCGCCCGCAGATCGGGCGCAAGGTTTGAGACGAAGGTTTTGTGATCCATCCCCGCAATCTGCCGCAGCGCCCTTCCGCGCACAAGGCCCCCTTTCCAATGCCCGCTCGTCATGCCACGCTTGCCCGAAAAGGAGGCCACATGCCGCAATCCGTCCTCATCATCGGCGCAGGCATCATTGGCGCCAGCCTCGCCTTTCACCTCGCGCGCCAAGGTGCCACGGTCACGGTGTTAGACGCCGCAACCCCCGCCAGCGCTGCCTCGGGCCGTAGTTTTGGCTGGATCAACGCCAGCTTCTATGAATCTCCGGCGCACCACCACCTGCGCGTGGCTGCGATGTCCGCACATCATCGCCTTGCTGCTCTGCTGCCAGATCATGCGCCGAACTGGCAGGGCACCTTGTGGTTTGAAGATGAGGGACCGGGTTTTGACAAAAAGGCCGCAGAACTCGCCACGCTCGGTTATCCCGCCACAGCCCTGACAAGCGCCGAAATCGCCAAGTTAGAGCCGCATCTCGCCCGCCGCCCCAGCCGTGCGCTGCATATCGCCACCGAAGGCGCGGTCGATCCTGCCGCACTGACCCACGCTTTGCTCGCCGCTTCGGGCGCAAAAGTGCTGAGCGGCATTGCCGCCAAGAGCCTGATCGAGCGCAATGGAATGTTCGCGGGGGTGCGCACCGCAATCGGCCCCTTTGCTGCAGATCATACCGTGTTGGCCGCAGGGGTCGCGGTGCCACGACTGCTTGAGAGCTTTGGCATCAGCCTGAATATGGTGCCACGCCCCGGTCTGCTACTGCGCACAAATCCCGTGGGCTTCCGGCTGAAACATATCCTAGTGACCCCGCATCAGGAAATACGTCAGACCCCTGACGGCCGTTTGCTCACCCCCTGCGCGGCAAATCATCAGGCAGATAACGCCGAGACGATTGCCGATAGGCCTGCCACGATCCACGCTACTCTCACCAATCTGCGCGCTCTTTTTGGCCCCGGGATCACCGAGGCTGAGACTGTGTTGGGCCATAGGCCCTATCCGGCCGATGGCCTTCCGGCGCTCGGTTTAGTTGCCGAAGGTCTCAGCATCGCAGTCATGCATTCAGGCGTCACTCTCGCACCCTTTGCCGCCGAGGCGCTGACGGCAGAGATCATGGGGCAGGGCATTCATCCGCTTTGGGCCAAGTATAGTCCTGAACGGCTGCTGTATCGCCGCAGTTGGCGAAACGAATAAAAACGGCGCAGAGATCGCTCTCTGCGCCGTTGGAATTTTGGGACGGACTCTAGCCGCGCAGGATAGACCGCCCAGCGTATTCCGCCGTCTCACCCAGCATTTCCTCGATACGGATCAACTGGTTGTATTTCGCCATCCGGTCCGAGCGTGACAACGAGCCGGTTTTGATTTGGCCGCAGTTGGTCGCAACCGCCAGATCCGCAATCGTGCTGTCTTCGGTCTCGCCCGAACGGTGGCTCATCACATTGGTATAGCGCGCGCGATGCGCCATATCGACGGCTTGCAGGGTCTCGGTCAAAGTGCCGATCTGGTTGACCTTCACCAACATCGAATTGGCGCAACCCGCCTTGATGCCTTCCGCCAGACGGCGCGGGTTGGTGACGAACAGATCGTCGCCGACCAGCTGGATCTTGTCGCCCAGCTTGTCGGTCAACAGCTTCCAGCCGGCCCAATCGTCCTCGGAACAACCATCTTCAATCGAGATGATTGGGTAATCGGCGGCAAGACCTACGAGGAAATCGACATTCTCCTCGATGGACAAGGATTTCCCCTCGCCCTTCATCTCATACTTGCCGCCTTTGAAGTATTCTGTGGCCGCACAATCCAGTGCAAGGAACATATCTTCGCCGGGTTTATAGCCAGATTTTTCGATGGATTTCAGAATGAAATCAAGCGCATCGCGTGCCGAGTTCAGGTTCGGTGCGAAGCCGCCCTCATCGCCGACATTGGTGTTGTGGCCGGCCGCCGACAGCTCTTTCTTCAGGGTGTGGAACACTTCCGAGCCCATCCGAATAGCCTCACGGATGTTTGCAGCACCCACCGGCATGATCATGAATTCTTGGATATCAATCGGGTTATCGGCATGTTCGCCGCCGTTGATGATGTTCATCATCGGCACCGGCATCATCCGCGCCGAGGTGCCGCCAACATAGCGGAACAGCGGCTGCCCGGTGAACTCTGCCGCCGCTTTCGCCACCGCCAATGACACGCCCAGAATGGCATTCGCGCCCAGACGCGATTTGTTCGGCGTGCCGTCCAACTCGATCATGGTGCGGTCGATGCCGACTTGTTCGGTCGCGTCAAAGCCTACGATTTCCTCGGCCAACTCGCCGTTGACGGCGGCCACAGCCTCCAACACGCCCTTGCCCATATAGCGGCTCTTGTCACCGTCGCGGCGCTCGTTCGCCTCATGCGCCCCTGTGGATGCACCCGACGGCACTGCCGCGCGACCCTGCGCGCCGCTTTCCAGCAGCACATCGACTTCAACGGTGGGATTGCCGCGGCTGTCGAGAATCTCGCGGGCGTGGATATCAATGATCGTGCTCATGTCAGGCCTCCAAATGGGCGGATATGGTGCTCTCTTGGGCGTCTTAGCCGAAGGGTGCGTTCAAGGAAAGCGCGTGTTTGCGGCGACGTTCGCGCGCAAAGGAATAAAGCCCCGAGGCGACGATAAGGCCCGAGCCGCACAGGGTTATGACATCGGGCCATTCGTGGAACACAAACGCGCCGATCAGCACCGCAAACACCAACCTGACATAGCGGAAGGGGGCCACGACCGAGACTTCGCCCGTCCGCGTAGCCCCAATGATCGCCCAATAGCCGCCGGTGCCGAACACCAATGCACCGATTAAAGCGTAAGTTTCCCACAGGGTCGGTACGGCCACTTCACCTGATCCCACCATCATCAGCGCGCCCAGCAATGTCACGGCAATCAGCCCCCAAGCCGAGACCTGCGCGGTCGAGCTTTCGGGCGGGATCTTGCGCGCCGCCAAGTCACGCAAAGTCAGACCTGCCACGGTGATCAGCACCCACAAAGCCTCGGGCCGAAAGCCGTCCAAGCCGGGGCGGATCACCAGCAGCACGCCGGCAAAGCCCACCGCAATCGCCGACCAGCGCCGCCAACCGACCTGTTCTTGCATGAACAAAGCCGCCGCCATCGTCACGGCCAGCGGCATCGCCTGCAAAACCGCCGAAACCGTCGACAACGGCACGGTGGCAAGGGCTGTGATATAGGCAAACGTGCCGACCATCTCGCCAAGCCCGCGCGCCAGAACCCAAGGGTGCAGCGCGGCTTTGGTGAACACCTTTTGCCGTTGCTGCCACGCCATAAGCACGAAGACCACGACGCCAAACACACCCGAGACAAACACGATCTCACCCACAGGCAGGCTGGCTGCGGCCCATTTCAGGAACATGTCCTCCAGCCCGAACAGGGCCATCGACACCACCATCAACAGGATGCCGCGCAGGTTATCCGAGGCCAAACTTTATCCCTTCTTGACCGGAACGCCGAGCAGTTCCAGCCGGTGCCCGATCAACCGATAACCCAGCCGCGCCGCGATGCGCTCTTGCAGGGCTTCAATCTCTGGGTCTACAAATTCAATGACTTGCCCGGTGTTCACGTCAATCAGGTGATCGTGGTGATCACGCTCGGCATCTTCATAGCGCGCGCGGCCATCGCCGAATTCCAGCCGCTCCAGCAGGCCACATTCCTCAAACAGCTTCACCGTGCGGTACACGGTGGCGAGCGAAATCTTCGGGTCCACCTGTGCAGAGCGCGCATAGAGTTCCTCAACATCCGGGTGATCCTCGGCTGCCGCGATCACCCGCGCCACCACACGGCGCTGATCGGTCATCCGCAAGCCCTTGGCGACCCCGCGTGAGATCAGATCCGACATGACAAGGCCCCCTCATTGCCCGCTGTAATACGCCGCGTGTAAGGGAAACCGCGCGGTGCTGCCAGCGATTTTGCGTGGCTTGACGTCACCCTGACGCTGGCCGTCGCCGCACATTTCTGGCTGCCGAACGAGCGGATCACGCCAAAGCAGGGAATCGGTCTGGGGCTGGCCTTCATCGGCACCGCTTGGGCGATTCTGTCGAAAAGCCCATCAGGACATGCCAGCATTGCGGGGGATATTTTTGCGCTGGTCGGGGCTTGGGGCTGGGCCGGCACCGCATTTCTGGCAGGCAAAACCCGGCTGTGTGAGGCCGGAGCAGAAGCGCAACTGTTCTGTATGGTGTTGATTTCGGCGCCAATTTTATTGGCGGCAGCCCCGTTCTTCGGCCCGTTGATCCGCGAGGTGCAGCCGATTCACTGGGTCTGGCTGGTGTTTCAGGCGGAGGTGATTGTGGCGGGTGTGTTCAACACTTGGCTATGGTTGCTGTCAGTTTCCCCAACCTGCACCATTGCAAGCTTTTCGTTCCTGACACCGCTGTTCGCTATTATCCTTGGTTATCTTATTTTCGACGAAGCGTTGTCTTTTGGCCTCATCATGGTTGCCGGATTTGTCGTGGCGGGAATCATCTTGATCAACCGCTGCTGAGGCGCGGGCTTATCCACAGCCTGTGGGGGAATCAGCGTGCTGCGATGGCGTCTGAGCTGAAGCTGCCAAATAGGCCGTGAGGCTTGGGATTTTGTGGCAGCTGCGATGGCACATTAACTCACCAGAACCGCGACGGGCCGTATTGTGCTCAGATCGGCGTGAAGCCACGGCTAGATACGGCGTTCACGTCAAGCACAAAATCTAGTGTATAAGTGTAAAAAATTCGTTGATGCGGCCCAAGAATTGCGACAATTTGACGACGCACCACCTCTAGCCACAAGATATAGTGTGCCAGCGGAATGCCCAACCCAATGTTTGTGCCCCCTCAATGGGGCCATCGCGCCCATATTTCGGGGCGCAACAAGCAAGCAAGGGGCGGTGGGGTGCAGGGATTGGGACACAGACGCGGCGCCGCAGAAACCGCGCGAAAACATGGGACAGGCGGATGAAAATCGAGCGGAAGTTTACCACCGAAGCAACCGGTGCCTATGGCGCGATGGCGTTTTCGACCACGGTGTCGGAAATCCGTAATCCTGACGGCACCGTGGTGTTTCGCAATGAAGCCGTCGAGGTTCCGCAGGGCTGGAGCCAAGTTGCCTCCGACGTTTTGGCGCAGAAATATTTCCGCAAAGCAGGCATCCCCGCACGGCTAAAGCGCGTGCGCGAAAAGGATATGCCGAAATTCCTCTGGCGCTCGGTGCCCGACGAGGATGCTTTGGCATTGCTGCCCGCAGAAGAACGTCTGGTCGGTGAAACCTCGGCCAAGCAGGTGTTTGACCGTCTGGCCGGGGCTTGGGTCTATTGGGGTTGGAAGGGGGGCTATTTCACCACCGAAGCCGATGCCAAAGCGTACTACGATGAGATGCGCTTCATGCTGGCCCGCCAGATGGCCGCGCCGAACTCTCCGCAATGGTTCAACACCGGGCTGCACTGGGCTTACGGCATTGATGGGCCGTCACAGGGCCACTACTACGTCGATCACATGACAGGCGTGCTGACTAAATCTAGTAGCGCATACGAGCATCCGCAACCGCACGCCTGCTTCATCCAATCGGTGAAGGATGATTTGGTTGGCGACGGCGGCATCATGGATCTCTGGGTGCGGGAAGCGCGTCTGTTCAAATACGGCTCAGGCACCGGCACCAACTTCTCCTCGCTGCGCGGTGAGGGCGAAAATCTGTCGGGCGGCGGTAAGTCTTCGGGCCTGATGGGGTTTCTGAAAATCGGTGACCGCGCGGCGGGGGCGATCAAATCTGGCGGCACCACGCGCCGGGCGGCGAAAATGGTGATCTGTGACATGGATCACCCGGATGTCGAAGCTTTCGTGAACTGGAAAGTCATTGAGGAACAAAAGGTTGCTAGCCTCGTCGCAGGTTCCAAAGCGCATGAGTTGAAACTGAATGAGATTTTCACCGCCATTCGCCAATGGGATGGCTCAAGTGACGACTCGGTTGATCCCGCCAAAAACCCGGCGCTGAAAGCTGCGATCAAATCGGCCAAAAAGGCCATGATCCCCGATACTTACACCAACCGCATCCTGCAATATGCACGCCAAGGCTTCACCAGCATTGAATTCCCCACCTATGACGTGGATTGGGATTCCGAAGCCTATATCACGGTATCCGGCCAGAATTCGAACAACTCCGTCCGCGTCACCGATGCCTTTCTGACCGCCGTGAAAGACGATGCCGATTGGGCGCTGATCCGCCGCACCGATGGCAAGACCGCGAAAACCCTGAAAGCCCGCGATCTGTGGGATCAGGTTGGCCATGCCGCCTGGGCCTGCGCCGATCCGGGCATCCAGTTCCACGATACCGTCAACGCATGGCACACCTGCCCGGAAGATGGCGCGATCCGGGGCTCTAACCCCTGCTCGGAATATATGTTCCTCGACGATACCGCCTGTAACCTCGCCTCGATGAACCTGTTGACCTTCTTCAAAGACGGCAACTTTGACAGCGACGCCTATATCCACGCCACCCGGCTTTGGACGGTGACGCTGGAAATTTCGGTGATGATGGCGCAATTCCCCAGCAAGGAAATCGCGCAACTGTCCTATGATTTCCGGACCTTGGGTCTGGGTTATGCCAATATCGGCGGCCTGTTGATGAACATGGGTTTGGGCTACGATTCCACCGAAGGCCGCGCCTTCTGTGGCGCTCTGACCGCACTGATGACGGGGGTCAGCTATGCGACTTCGGCGGAAATGGCTTCCGAACTGGGTGCCTTCAGCGGCTACGCCCGTAATGCCCAA
>CAYLYV010000153.1:0-11194 GCA_964387655.1 uncultured Cypionkella sp.
GGCCTCCGAAGGCAGAATGGTACAATCGTCCAAGTTGCGCATCGGCTATTTCGCGCAACATCAGGTCGATGAACTCCACATCGACGAAACGCCCCTGCAACACGTCATGCGCCTGCGCCCCGCCGAAGGCCAGCCTCGCCTGCGCGCGCGGCTGGCGGGCTTTGGCCTGATGGCCGACCAGGCCGAAACCGCCGTCGGGCGGCTCTCGGGCGGTCAAAAGGCCCGCCTGTCCTTGCTGCTCGCCACCATCGACGCGCCACACCTGCTGATCCTCGATGAGCCCACCAACCACCTCGACATGGAAAGCCGCGAGGCTTTGGTCGAGGCTTTGACGGAATATTCCGGCGCGGTGGTTCTGGTCAGCCACGACATGCACCTGCTCGGGCTGGTGGCCGACCGTCTCTGGCTGGTCAAGGGCGGCGCTGTCACGCCCTATACCGAAGATCTTGAGGCCTATCGGCGTCAGCTTCTGGCAGGCGATGAAGAAGCCAAGCCCGTCAAACCCGTCGAAAAGATCAAACGCGCCAGTCAGGATGACATCAAGGCGCTGCGCACCGAGGTAAAGAAATCCGAGGAACGTCTGGCGAAAATCAACGACATGCGCGACAAACTGGCGAAAAAGCTGGCCGATCCGGCATTGTACGAAGACAGCCGGCGGGGCGAGTTGGAAACCTGGAACAAGAAATACGGCGAGGTGATGGAGGCACTGGACCGCGCCGAGGCGATGTGGGTGACGGCACAGGAAAAGCTGGACCTGGCGACGGCCTGATGCCAATGCCTTGCCCCAAACCGCGCGCTACCGGGTGATTGCGAAATGCGTGGCTGTGGGATGCAGTCTGCGACTGCATCCAAAGGTGGCGGGGTTGGTGGATTGAACATGCAGGCGAAGATGCCCTTGCCGCCCAAATCCAAACCGCTGGCCTGACGGGCCCGCGGCTGACCCATGTCGACGCTGTTTGAGAGAGCGTCGGCGGCACGTTTTGCTGGCAACTTGTCAAGCTGGTCCGAGAACGAGTGCCGCCTACAAATCCGCTTGCCCTCCTCCCGCGCCTGCCCCTAACCTGCGGCATGGATAGCGCTTTTCTGATCACCGCTTTTGCGACCCTGTTCGTGGTGATTGACCCGCCCGGTTTGGTGCCCTTGTTCATCGCGCTCACCCAAGGCATGACCACCGAACACCGCCGCCGCATGGCGCAGCGCGCCTGTCTCATCGCGTTTATTTTGCTGACCCTGTTCGGGCTGTTGGGCGAAGCCTTGCTGGGTTTCATCGGCATCTCGATGCCCGCCTTTCGCATCGCAGGCGGGATTTTGCTGTTCCTCACTGCCCTCGACATGCTGTTTGAACGCCGCACCCAGCGGCGGGAGGGGCAGCAGGCTGACCCGGATCACGACCCATCGGTGTTCCCGCTCGCCACCCCGCTTATCGCTGGACCCGGCGCGATTGCGACGATGATCTTGCTGGTCGGAAAATCCGGTGATGGCTGGCTCGGCACCGTCGCGGTGCTCGGGTTGCTCGCGGGGATGATCCTTGCCACCTATCTGTTCCTGCTCGCCTCGCCGTGGTTCGAGCGGTTGTTGGGCCGCACCGGCACGATTGTGATCACCCGGCTGCTCGGGATGCTGCTCGCGGCGTTGTCGGTGCAGTTTGTGATTGATGGCGTGCGTGGCACTGGGTTGATCGGATGAATGGCGAGGATCTGGGGCGGCTGGCATATCTGGGGCTGTTGTTGGCGGCGGTCGGCGCTTGGGTGATCGTGGAGTATCGGCAGCGGCTGGGTCAGGCGTTGCGGGTGGCGATGGCTTGGGGGTTGATCTTTGTCGGGCTGATGGCTGGCTATGGGCTGTGGAACGATCTGCGGCGGGATGTTCGGTCGGAGCAGGTGGTGCAGGCGGGTCGGGTGGAGATTCCGCGCGACCGGGACGGGCACTATTATCTGCGGCTGGCGGTGGATGGGCATGAGATGGAATTCATGGCCGACACCGGGGCGACCGGGATTGTGTTGTCGCCCGAGGATGCGGTTGCGGTGGGGATTGATCTGGGCGGGTTGAATTATCTGGGGCAGGCTGAGACGGCCAACGGGGTGGTTCGGACGGCGCGGGTTTCTTTGGACAGCGTGGTTTTGGGGCCGTTTGAGGATAGGGGTGTGACGGCTTTTGTGAATGAGGCGGCGATGCAGGGGTCGCTGTTGGGGATGGATTATCTGGGGCGGTTTTCGATCCAGATTTCCGGGGATCGGATGATTTTGACGCGGTGATTTGGGTGTGTCCACGCGTGGACAAAATATTTACTCAAGTAAAATCAATGGGATATTTTGGCGAGGTAGGGAATGGTTAACCATGATGCGGCGGGGTGAACCCCGCCCTACCGCGCAGCTTTCTCGGTCTTTTTCTCCCAGCGACCGCTTTCTTCTGACCAGTATTGTGCGGCGAGACCTGCGGTGGTGAGGGTGGTCCAGAGGCGGCGGGCGCCGTTGAGGGCGGCTTCGTCTGCGCCGTCGAACAGCACCCAGACGCGCTCCAGCCCCTCTGCCTCGGTCGGGGTGGTTTCGGCACCGTCGATCAGCATCAAGCCCAGAGCGGCGTTGGCGATGGTGCCTTGGCCGAGCAGGATGGGTTGATCGGCGTCATGCGCACCGCCTGCGAGACCGTGGGGCAGGAAGCTGTCGTCGGGATTGAGCCAGAGGGCAGTGTCGAGGGCTTGCAAGGCAGCTTGATCAGTGCCGCGCAGCATTACTTTCCATCCTGCCGACAAGGCGCGGGGCAGGATGGTTGCCATGGTTTCCTGCGGGGTGGAACGGGTCAGATGATAGAACATCGCAAGGCTCATGGTTGGATGAGCCTTGCTAAGAAAGCTGAGTATTTAGCAAAGAGCAATGCGGAGCTTGGGGTCATTTTTCCTCATACCGATCCCGGATCAGGCGGTTGAGCGCCATCACGCCCCAGCCCGTCGCCCCTTTGGGGGCCAGCGTGCTGTCGGATTTCAGCAAGGCGGTGCCTGCGATATCAAGATGGCACCACGGAGTTTCATCTTTGACAAAGCGGCGCAGGAACTGTGCTGCGGTGATCGAGCCACCATCGCGACCGCAGGAATTCACGATGTCAGCGACGCGGGATTTCAGTTTGTCATCATAGGCTTGGCCCATCGGCATCCGCCATGCGCCCTCGCCTTCCGCGCCTGCGGCTTTCAAGAAAGCGTTGCAGAGCGCATCATCGTTGGAGAACACGCCAGTGTTTTCATGGCCCAAGGCGACGATGATCGCGCCCGTCAGAGTGGCAAGGTTGATCATGCCGGAAGGTTTGAAACGTTCCTGCGCATACCACAGCACATCGGCCAGCACGAGGCGACCTTCGGCATCGGTGTTGATCACCTCAATCGTCACACCCTTCATGGATTTCACCACATCGCCGGGGCGTTGGGCGCGGCCATCGGGCATGTTTTCGACAATGCCGACGAGGCCGACGACATTGGCCTTGGCACCGCGCAACGCGAGGGCGCGCATGACGCCCGCGACGGTGCCCGCACCGCCCATATCCATCGTCATATCCTCCATCCCGCCCGAAGGCTTGATCGAGATGCCGCCAGTGTCAAACACCACCCCTTTGCCAACCAAAGCGAAGGGCGGCTGGTCTTTCGGGCCGCCCTTCCACTGCATCACCACGACTTTGGAGGGGCTTTCCGAGCCTTGGCCAACGCCCAGCAACGCGTTCATGCCGAGTTTCGCGAGTTGATCCTCTTCAAGAATTTCAACCTCGAGACCCAGTTCCTGCATCGCGGCGAGGCGGGCGGCGAAATCATCTGTGGTCAGGATATTGGCAGGTTCATTGACCAGATCGCGGGTGAAGAACACGCCTTCGGCCACCGCCGCCATCGGGGCGGCTTTGGCGGCCACCGCCTCGGGTTCGATCACCGCGATCACCACCGGGCCGGGCTTTGGCGGCTGGGTGGATTTATGCGGGCTGAAATCATAGGCGCGCAGGGCGAGCCCGAACGAGAGTTCAGCGGCTTGCGGATGCGCCTCGGCAATCAGAAGCGCGCCTGCGGGGGTCAGGCTGCGGGCAACGGCGGCGCCGGCCTTGCGCGCCTCGGTGACGCTGGCGCGGCGCGGCAGGCGGATCAGTTGCAGCGCATCGGCGGCAAGACCAGCGGGGAAGGCCAGATCGAGGCTGTCGCCGGATTTGAGTTTGGTGGCAGCCTCGGACGCCATCGCGCGGGCCAAAGCGCCCTTGGTCAAGGCGTTCAGCCTGCGCGCCGCGGGGCTGGTCGGGCGATCTGCATCAAACAGCAAGGCGATGCGCCCGGTCTGCTTTTGCAAGCTCTCGGAGCTGAAGGCTTGGAATTGAATGGCGATGGGATGGGACAAGGGGCTTCTCCGGGGCAATGTCGGGGGTATGACTGGCGGGCTTATCGCGGGCTTGAGCGCAAGCTAGCGAAGGGGGAGTGGGAAGGCCAGATACCAGTTTTCCCCGCCGGGGTTTTCCGCTAGGTTCACCAGCAATGGTTTTTCGGGTTTGGGGCATTCGTGGCGAGATTCGACCGCTATCTGCTATCGCAACTGCTAGCGCTGTTCGGGTTTTTCTCGCTAGTGCTTGTGGCGGTTTATTGGGTGAACCGCGCGGTCGGGCTGTTTGATCAGCTGATCGGCGATGGCCAGTCGGCGGTGGTGTTCTTGCAGTTTTCCCTGCTGACGCTGCCGAATGTGATCCGGCTGGTGCTGCCGATTTCGGCGTTTATCGGCGCGGTTTATGTTGCCAATCGGCTGATGTCGGAATCGGAGCTGGTGGTGATGCAGGCGACCGGATTCTCGGCATTTCGGCTGGCGCGTCCGGTGTGGTATTTCGGGCTGATCGTCACCGGGATGATGCTGGTGCTGATGCATGTGCTGGTGCCCGCCAGCCGCAGCGCCTTGGCGGAGCGATCCGAGGCGATCTCGCAAAACGTCTCGGCGCGGTTTTTGAAGGATGGCCAGTTCATTCATCCCTCAGATGGGATTACGCTCTATATCCGCGAGATTGCGGCGACGGGGGAGTTGCTGGATTTGTTTCTGGCGGATGATCGTGTGGTGGATCAGCGCGCGCTGTACACCGCGAAGAAGGCGTTTTTCGCGCGGACGGATACCGGGCCGAAGCTGCTGATGGTCGATGGCATGGTTCAGGTTCTGGGGCCAAAGGCGCAGTTGTCGGTGACGCGGTTTGCCGATTTCACCTATGATATGGCGGGGTTGATGGCAGCGCCGAGCCTGCGGACGCGCAGCATGGCAGAGTTGTCGACGGCGGAGTTGTTGGCTCCGACTGCTGCGGTGATGACAGAGGTGAAGCAGACCGAGGCCAGTCTGCTGTTTGAGGGCCATGACCGGATGGCGCAGCCGTTTATGGCGCTGGCGGCGGGACTGATCGGGTTTTCGTCATTGCTGCTGGGGGCGTTCAGTCGGTTCGGCCTGTGGCGGCAGGTTGGCGTGGCAGTGGTGTTGCTGCTGGTGGTGCAGGCGATTGCGACGGTTTCGACCAGTGTCGGCGAGGATGTGCGGGGCGGCTGGATGCTGGCCTATGCGGCGCCGGTGGTGGGCATCGCGATTGGGGTGTTCGAGTTGTGGTTGACGCAAAGGCCACGGCGGGTGCCGAAGCTGGCGGTGGCGACATGACGCTGACCTTTTACATCGCGCGGCGGTTTTTGAGGATGTTCGGGCTGGTGTTCGGCGTGTTCATGGCGATTTTGCTGCTGATCGACGTGATTGATCAGTTGCGCAAGGTTGGGGTGACACTGGGCGGGGCGCTGTATCTGTCTTTGTTGAATGTGCCGGAGAGCCTGTATCAGATCTTGCCTTTGATCATGATTTTGACAGCGATTGCGCTGTTTTTGGGGCTGGCGCGGTCGTCTGAACTGGTTGTGGTCAGGGCGTCGGGGCGGTCGGGGTTGCATTTTCTGCTCGCCCCGGTGGTGATGGCTTTGCTGATTGGCGCGGTGGCGGTGGCGGTGTTCAATCCGCTGGTGGCGGCGACCTCGAAGGCCTACGACCGCGCCTCGGCGCAGCGCGGGCAAGAGGGATCTTTGCTGTCGCTGTCGGAGGATGGCTTGTGGATGCGGCAGGGCAATGCGGCGGGGCAATCGGTGATCAAGGCGGTGGGCAGTGATCCGGGTGGCACCACGTTGCAGGGCGTTACGGTGATCACCTTTAACCCGGAAGGCACGCCGACGCAGCGGATTGAGGCGGCTTCGGCGCAACTGCTGCCGGGGGAGTGGTTGCTGCATGGTGCCAAACGCTGGTCGCTGACCGACACCAACCCTGAGCAGACCGCGCTTGTGGAGCCGGTGGAAATTCGCTTGCCGACCGATCTGACACAGGACCGCCTCCGCGATGGCTTTGGTGCGCCCTCGGCTGTGGCGTTCTGGGCGCTGCCCTCGTATATCAAGGCGTTAGAGCGGGCCGGATTTTCGGCGCGGAATTATCAGGTGTGGATGCAGATGGAACTGGCCTTGCCGGTCTTGCTGGCGGCGATGGTGCTGATTGCGGCGGGCTTTACCATGCGGCATGCGCGCTTTGGCAAGACCGGGCAGATGGTGCTTTTGGCATTGTTGGGTGGGTTTCTGATCTTTTTCCTGCGCAACTTCGCGCAGGTCTTGGGGCAGAACGGCCAGATTCCGATCTTGCTGGCCGCGTGGAGCCCGCCGATTGCGGCGGCGTTTCTGGCGTTGGGCCTGCTGTTGCATCTGGAGGATGGCTGATGTTGCGTCTTCTCAGCCTGATTGCCGCCCTGCTGTGCGCCCTGCCCGCTTTGGCGCAGGATAAGGCCACTTTGGTCGCCGATGCGTTGCAAATTCAGAACAATTCCACCCTGATCGCCCGCGGCCATGTCGAGATTTTCTATCAGGGTCAGAAGCTGACCGCGCAAAGCGTGACCTATGATCAGGCGAAGGATCAGTTGTTGATCGAAGGCCCGATTGTGCTGAGCGATGGCAAAGGTACGGTGATTTTGGCCAGTCAGGCCGAGATGAGCGGCGACCTTGCCCAAGGGATTTTGACCTCGGCACGGCTGGTGTTACAACAACAGTTGCAACTGGCCGCGGCGGAAATTCAGCGTGTCGATGGCCGCTATACCGCAATGCAGCGGGTGGTGGCGTCCAGCTGTAAGGTCTGCGCGGGCAGTTCGACGCCGCTGTGGGAAATTCGCGCCCGTCGCGTGGTGCATGATCAGACCGAACGGCAACTTTACTTCGATCACGCGCAGTTCCGCTTGGGCGGCGTGTCGGTGATGTATATTCCGCGCCTGCGGATGCCTGACCCGACGCTAAAGCGCGCCACGGGGTTTTTGCTGCCTTCGCTGAAGAACAATTCCAACTTTGGCACCGGGCTGATGCTGCCCTATTTCATCAAGATCGGCGACAGCCGCGATTTGACTGTGACGCCGTTCTTTACCACCAAGGGCAGCCGCACGGTCAATCTGCGCTATCGGCAGGCGTTTGCGACCGGCAGCATAGACATCTCGGGCGGGGTGTCGCGCGATGATCTGCTGCCGGGTGAGACACGCGGTTATGTGCTGGGCACCGGGGAGTTCACGCTGCCGCGTGGCTTTACGCTGGATTTACGCATCGAGGCGGTCAGTGATCCGGCCTATATTCTGGATTATGATTATCCAACGGTGGACAGGCTGGAAAGCCGCGCCGAGGTCAGCCGGACGCGGCGCAATGAATATATCTCGGGGCGGTTGATCGCATTTCACTCGATCCGCGACGGCGAAGACAACGCCACCCTGCCCTCACGGGTGGCCGATCTGACCTATCACCGCCGTTTCACTTTGGGCGGTTGGGGCGGCGAAGGTGGCTTTGAGTTGCAGGCGCATGGCCATGAGCGCACCTCGAATGATGCGCTGAATGACGTGAACGATGATGGCATCGCCGATGGCCGCGACATGCAACGGGTGTCGCTGCGCGCCGATTGGCGCAAGAACTTCCTACTGGATAACGGTATGGAAGCGGCGGTGCTGGGCGAGGCCGCAGCCGACTTCTACATGATCGGGCAGGATGCGATCTATGAGGGCAGCAAGACCCGTTCGCATGCTGCGGTTGGGGCGGAGTTGCGCTGGCCTTGGGTGAAATCGCAGGCCAACGGCGTCAGCCAAGTGATCGAGCCAGTGATGCAGATCGTGCTGGCCTCGCGCACCGGCAGTTCGATCCCGAATGAGGATTCGGCGCTGGTGGAATTTGACGAGGCCAATCTGTTTGACCTCAGCCGCTTTCCCGGCGCGGATGCGGTGGAGAACGGCACGCGGGCGAATTTGGGCGTGAGCTACCTGCGGCTGGACCCGAATGGCTGGACCTTGGGCGTCACGGTGGGGCGGGTGTTGCGCACCGAAGATCTGGGGCAGTTCAGTGATGGATCGGGCCTGAGCGGAGTCAGTTCAGATTGGATGGCCTCGTGGCAGTTGGATATGGCCGGGTTCAATCTGGCCAATCGGCTGTTGTTTGACGACAATTTCACCATGACCAAGGCCGAATTGCAGGCGGCCTATACCGGGGATCGCTTCACGGTGGCGACGGGCTACGTCCACACCGAGGCGGATGCGGCAGAAAATCGGCTGACCCCGATTTCCGAGTTGACACTGGCGACCAGCTATCAGCTGACCGACAACTGGACGGGCCGCGTCGCCAGTCGCTATGATTTTGAGGCCGAGCGCGCGGCGAAGGCCGGGCTGGGGCTGACCTTCCGCAACGAATGTTTGCTGGTCGATCTTTCTCTCTCGCGTCGGTTCACGTCCTCGACTAGTGTGAAACCGACCACGGATTTCGGGCTTTCGGTGGAACTTTTGGGCTTTGGCGGCAGCTCTGCGCCGGGGCCCGCGCGCCAGTGTCGGCGCTAAGATTAGAAACGGACGACGGCAGGTGATCATGGTGCGACCCGCAAATTTACGGATGGTTTTGGCGCTGATGGCGCTGGTTGGCTTTGGCGCACCGATTGCGGCGGGGCCTTTCACGCCGATCAAGATCGTCAACGATCAGGTGATCACGCAGTTTGAGTTTGATCAACGGATGTTGTTCATGCAAATTTTGCGCCAGCCGGGTGATCTGGAAAAGGCGGCGATGTCCACGCTGGTCGACGACCGCTTGCGGATGTCGGCGGCCAAGCAGTTTGGCGTCAAGATGTCGCCGGAGCAGTTGAAAGCCGGGATGGAAGAATTCGCGGCCCGCGCCAATCTGACCGCTGATAAGTTTGTCGAGATCATTGGCCAAGCCGGGATACAGCCCGAGACCTTCCGCGATTTCGTCGAATCCGGGCTGGTGTGGCGGGAAATCATTCGCGGCAAATTCGCGCCGACGGTGTCAATCTCGGAAGCTCAGATCGACCGGGCTTTGGCGAATGGCAGGCCAATGGCGGCGTTGCAGGTCAAGCTGTCGGAAATCGTGATCCCGGCGGTGGGGGCTGGCCGGACGGCGGCGTTGCAGAAGGCCGACCATTTGCGCCTGCTGCTGCGTGGCGGTGAGGATTTTGCGACTTTGGCGCGGCAGAATTCGAGTGCGGCTTCGGCCGGGCGCGGCGGGGCGCTGGATTGGATGCTGCTGACCGAGTTGAAGCCGGATGCGGCGAAAGCGGTGCGGAGTTTGGCCCCAGGGCAGGTTTCGGCGCCGGTGGTGCTGGATGATCAGGTGGTGATCTATCAGCTGCAGGAACAAAAGCAGGAGATGGTGAAGCCTTCGGGCGGCATCGTGGTGGATTACGCCGCGTTTTTGCTGCCGGATGATGGCGCATCTGCCGCCAAAGTGCGGGCCAAGGTCGACACCTGCAACGATCTCTATGCGGTGGCCAAGGGGCTGCCGGCGGAGCGCATGATCCGGGAAACTCTGCCGCAGGCCCAAGTGCCGCGCGATCTGGCGGGGGCGTTGTCTGTGCTGGATGCGGGCGAATCGTCCACCGCTGTCACACGGGGCGGCTGGCGGGTGTTTTTGATGCTGTGCCGCAGGGGCCCGCCGGAAAACGAGATGCCCAGCCGCGATGAAGTGCGGTTGCAACTGACCAATCAGGTTTTGGGCGCGCAGGCGGATATTTATCTGGAAGAACTGCGCTCTGAAGCGATGATCCGCACGCCATGAGCTTGGCCGTAGCGCTGACCTGTGGCGACCCATCTGGGGTCGGCCCGGAATTGGCATTGGCGGCACGGGCGGTTCTGGGGGCGGAATTGCCGCTGTTCTGGATCGGTGATCCCCGGCATTTGGGATCTGATGCTTATCAGGAAATTGCCTCGCCCGCTGAGGCGGCTGCGGTGCCCGGCGCTCTGCTGCCAGTGCTGCCACACCGCTTTGCCAGCCCTGCCCTGCCCGGTCAGCCTGCGCCTGAGAATGCGGCAGGGGTGATTGACGTGATCGAACGGGCGGTGGCTTTGGTGCAAGCGGGGCAAGCCTCGGCGATCTGCACCGCACCGATTCACAAGAAAGCGTTGAAGGATGGCGCGGGCTTTGCTTTTCCCGGCCATACCGAGTTTCTGGCACATTTGGCCGGGGTGGACCGGGTGGTGATGATGCTGGCCTCGCCGCTGCTCCGGGTGGTGCCGGTGACGATTCATATTGCGATTGCAGATGTGCCGGGGACTTTGACGGCGGAACTGCTGGAAGCCACCATTCGGATCACTGACGCGGGGTTGCGGCGGGATTTCGGGCTGGCGCGGCCTCGGTTGGCGGTGGCGGGGTTGAACCCGCATGCGGGTGAAGGTGGGGCGATGGGGTGGGAGGAAATCAATCTGATCACCCCGGTGCTGGAGCGGCTGCGGACCGAAGGCTTTGATCTGCGCGGGCCTGCCTCGGCTGACACGATGTTTCATCCCCGCGCGCGCGAGGGCTATGATGCGGCGATCTGTATGTATCATGATCAGGCGCTGATCCCGATCAAGACGCTGGATTTCGATGGTGGGGTGAATGTGACGCTGGGACTGCCGTTCGTGCGCACCTCGCCGGATCATGGCACCGCTTATGACATTGCGGGCAAGGGTTTGGCACGGCCAGACAGTCTGATTGCGGCGCTGCGGATGGCGCATCAGATGGCGGCGGCGCGATTGGGGTAGGCCGCCGGGGGCGCTTCGCCCCCCGGACCCCCAGAGGATATTTGAGCAGAGAGGATGACCAGTGGGCACGATTGACGGGTTGCCGCCTCTGCGTGAGGTGATCAGGGCGCATGATCTGGTGGCGAAAAAGCAGTTGGGGGAGAACTTT
>CAYLYV010000154.1:0-11169 GCA_964387655.1 uncultured Cypionkella sp.
ATCTTGCCGAGAAAATTCTACTTATGCAGCCCCTTACTTTCGGGGAGGATTACCGCATAGCAATTGGCGCTACGGACGAGATTCCCCGGTGCGGACATTGGCAAGCCACATCTCACTGAAATGGGCACAACAGAGGAATTCAAGTCCGTCTTTACGACAGGCAACCGTGAATTACGCAGCACTCTTCCATTTCAGCGGAGTCATGTAAACGATGCGATCACCGACACTGACCATCACATCGCCGTCCTGAATGTTGATCTGGAGCTTCATCGTGCGGCTTGCCAGTTTTGCCAGTTCGCCTGTGTCTTTCTCGGAAAATCCTATCACTTGAAGATTCTCAAAACGGATGGTGCTGTTTTTGATCTTGTCCCACCACATCTCGGCCGTCCTGCCGCCGTAAGGATAGACGATCACCTTATCGGCCTTGCCACAGGACTGACGCATCACCTTCTCGCTGGGAAGCCCTAGGGCCACCCATACATCAAGCGCGCCGCTCAGGCTTTTCTGCCAAATGTCTGGTTCATCATCGGTTGAAAGGCCCTTGGTCATTTCCAAGTTCTCATGGGCATTTAGCGCAAAAGCGACAATGCGCACCATCAGCCGTTCATCCGTCTCTGAGGGATGCTTGGCAACGGTCAATTTATGGGTCTCATAATAGTGGCGATCCATGTCGGAGATTGAAAGCTCGACTTTGTATATGGTGGCATTTTGCGCCATGATTTATCCTAAAACTTCAAAGATTGCGATGCTTACCGGGTCTGGTGACCTTGTGAAAGCAGATAAAATGGCCCCGAATGTGGGGTCGAATAAGTGCTGCCAAGTTTTCCAACCTCAGGGTGTAGGATGGTTGCTCGGTATTAGGCTAACACCCTCATGGCGGCGTCTGAGCCGGGCAGTACTCGGGCAGCCCGCAAAGGTTGCTCATCGATCGGTCTCCTTGCGGGGCCTACATCCTGACACAGGCCAAAGATTAATGGGTCCAGACCCTAATTTCCGCCAACTCGACGCTGCCAGAACGATCTATCTGACGCGGCGCAGGAAGTTTGCTGTCCGCATGTCCTGCGGCGTGTCGAAGATTTGGGCAGGCGTTCCTTCCTCCACGATGCGTCCGCCGTCCATGAAGATAATCCGGTCGGCAATTTCGCGCGCGAATTGCATCTCATGCGTGACGATCAGCATCGTCTGTCGCCGTTCGGCCACGCGCCGCATGAGATCCAGCACCTCGCCCACCCATTCCGGGTCAAGCGCCGAGGTGGGTTCGTCCAGCAGCATCAGGGCTGCGTCCAAAGCCATTGCGCGGCCGATGCCGATGCGTTGCTGCTGGCCGCCCGATAGTGCGGCGGGGTAGCTCGCGGTTTTGTCGGAAAGGCCGATCTCGCGCAGGATTTCGTCGGCCCGCGCCTCTGCGTCGGCACGGGGTTTGCGTTGCACGGTGATGAGCGCCTCGGTGATGTTGTCACGGGCAGTCTTGTTGGCGAACAGCGCATAGTTCTGAAAGACGAAAGCCGTTCGGCGACGCAGCACAAGGATTTGCGCTGAGGTGGCTGTTGTTGCGTCAACGGTCAGATCCCCGATACGGATCACGCCGCTGTCGGGGCGGTCGAGGTAGTTCAGGCAGCGCAGCAGGGTTGACTTGCCCGTACCGGAGGGGCCGATGATCGCCACCCTGTCGCCTGCGGCGATATCGAGGTCGATGCCGTCCAGCACCGTGTTTGTCCCGTAGCGTTTGGTCAGTCCGCGAATACTGATCATCGGGTGATGGCCTTGTTCAGATGGCGTTCCAGCTGCTTTTGCAGGAAGGAGAGGGTTTCGACGATGGCCCAATACAACATGGCCACGACAAGGAACGCCTCAAAATACAGAAAGCTGCCAGCGGCTTCCTTCTGCGTGGCACCCATCATCTCGGTCACGCCAAGGGTGAAGGCAAGCGAGGTGCTTTTGATCATGTCGATGAAGTAGTTGACCAAGGTTGGCGCTGCCACGCGGGCCGCCTGCGGCAACACGATGCGGCGCATCGACTGCGCCTGCGTCATGCCGACGGCCTGTGCCGCCTCCCACTGGCTGCGGTCGACCCCAAGGATTGCCGCGCGGATGCTTTCGGCCATATAGGCCGAAAAATGCAGCGTCAGCCCGATGATCGCCGCCGTCACGCCGTTGATCCCGGACAGAACCGGCATGATCTGTGGTAGACCGTAGTAGAACAGAAACAACTGCACCAGCAGCGGCGTGCCGCGGAAGAAGCTGATGAACAGTTGGACGAACTGGTCCAGCACCGGAACGCGCATCACGCGTTCCACCGCCAGCAGACAGGCCAGCAGCAGGGCGCAGACCATCGCGGCCAGCGCCATGCCGATCGTCAGCGGCACATAGCCCAGGATGACGGGCACCAGACCAAGCATGTAGTCGACGTCGAGAGCCCGCATCGCGTCAGCCTGTCGGCGCGGTCACGTCAAGACCCAGCCATTTTTCGGAAATCGCCTTCAGTGTGCCGTCGGCTTTCATCTCGGTCAGCGCCGCATCCAGCCTGTCGCGCAGGGCTTGGCCTTCGGCATCGTTGCGGAAGGGCAGGGCATTCTGGATCTCGCTGAATGGGGGACCAGCAAGCGCGAGCGGCAACGGGCTTTCCTTGATGACCTGCGCCGAGGAGACACGGTCCATCACGAAGGCATCAATCCGACCCAGCGCCGTGTCCTGCTCGATATTGCTTTCGTAGGTGCGGATGTCGATTTCGCTGGCGAACGGCAGTGCACGCAGCAGTTGCTCGAAGTTGGATCCGAGGTTGACCCCTACCGATCGACCCTTCAGGCTTTCAACGCCCGTGATCTCTGTCTCGTTGCCCTTCTTCACCACCACTTGCGCGCCGTCATAGACATAAGGCTGGCTGAAGGCGAATTTCGCCGCGCGCTCGGGGGTGATGGTGATTTGGTTGGCAACGGTGTCGATGCGACCGGATTCCAGCGCACCGATCAGACCGGAGAATGACATGGTGGAGAATTCCACCGTATCGCCCGTCCTGTCGGCAAGGGCATTCATCAGATCGACCTCAAAGCCCTGCAGCTTGTCCTGCCGAACAAAAGTGAAGGGGAAATATCCGCCGGACATACCGACACGAATGGTCTCTGCAGCGGCGGGGAGAACGACGGCTCCGGTCAGCAGCGCGGCAAGTGATAGAGATTTCAACATCTGATGCTCCTATATCTCGACTACACAAGATGCTTGCGACAGGTGTGGAGATCAAGTCGCCTTGCGAAACAAGCACGGCAGGGCTCGGTCTGGGGGGTACTGCAGGATAGCGATCCCCAACTTGGGGTGAAATCGGGTCCTTTTTCCTCAAGCGTTTCGTGGGCAGTGGACAATGGTCTGCTCTGCATCACCCATGGATGTTGCTGAGTTTGAAAGCCGGCAAATCCAAACGTCTTTTTCAACGACGAGACGATCTTTTCGCGAAACCTATCATGGATTTTATTGCCGTCATCAGTGTGTCCGTTCCTCCGCGCCAAGCGATCTGAACAAATCCAGCAGTTCGCGCCCGCGGGAGGACAGCACCGTCTTGTGGCAGGAGGGTTCGCCAGCAACTCTAGCGGATGGCATGCAAAAACAACCACGGAATTTTTCCTCCAGTTATAAATAGAGTCCGCCCCAAACTTTACCCTTGGAAACTGGGCTGTTTGAAGCTGGAGTTTTGGGTCAGTCTGAGAACGATGGAGGCATCTAATGTCACGCGTCGCCAGAAGCAGCACAAACCCGCAGCTTCCGTACAGTGCTTGCGATTGACGGCAAGTGACACCTCCCGTGCAATTTTCCATGGAACGCGCATTCAAAGCTTACACATCCAGCAGCACCCGGCTTAAGGACTTCGGGCTGGAACCGTTGACCGCTTTTGACCCTGATAGACTACATCGTGATCTCCGACCGTTCAACTGCGCGCCTGAGTCAGAAGCGCAGATGGCGTCAGGCGGGTCAGCTTGTCTGCGGTGCGGAGATGGCTTTCTGGCGGCGAGAAATCGCTTGAACCCAGCTTCGCAACTCGGCACCGAACGGCTTTTCCAAAGCCGCCGGATCCCACGCAAGCGAATAGGGCTGCGACAGTTTGAGCCGGATGTCGAACGGGACAACAAGCCGCCCCGCAGAAATGTCATCGCCGGCCATCGAGAGTTGTGCGAGCACAAAGCCCCGGCCATTGACGGCCGCATCAATCGCGGCACTGGACATTGAAAACGCGACCTCGCCCACCGCTTTCCGGCGCGACATGCCGATATGCGCGGCCCAGTCGCTCCAGCCGGGTGCCGCCCCCTGCTCGCGCGCCCATTCGATGCCCAGAAGTGGCGCGCCAAGAATATCGGCCGGACGACGCAAGGCCAGACGGGTATAAAATTCCGGTGAGCAGGCGGGGACGACCCAATCGGTGAAAAGTTCGGTGCGATGGTCAAAACGGGTGATCAGATCGCCGTAGGACAGCCGGAAATCCACCTCATCAGCCCCAAAACGCGGTTCGGCATCATCCCCGATCAGGCGAACGGTTGCGGTGGGGTGGGCGGACTGCCAGTCGAACAGTTGCGCGCCCAGCCATTTGGAGGCGAGGGAGGGCAGGCAGGAAATCGTCAGGGTCGCCTCGGACTGCAGACGCTCAATCTTGGTTTGCGCTGCGCGCAGCGTGTCAAACGCAGTCTTCACGTCGTCATGATACTGCCGTCCGCGGGTGGTCAGGGCAATCGCCTTGCCTTTGCGTTCCACCAGCCGCAGCCCGACCTCGGCCTCGGCTTTGCGCAACTGCTGGCTGATCGCACCGACCGTTACGCCCAGTTCCGCCGCAGCGGCTGTCGCGCTGCCCAGACGCCCGAAGGATTCAAACGCCTGAATAGCGCGCATGGAGGGCAATTTTTGCATGGTCTTTGCTCAATCGGGGGAACGATTTAGTTTTTCTAAAATAGAACGCAGAAGCAAGTACTTTTTGAATCCACAAAGGCAGGGTAGCGTTTTGTCTACACATAACGCCGGGAGCAGATCATGTACCTACACAACAGCTGGTATGTCGCAGCATGGGATCACGAGGTTGGCAGCGGCTTGTTCCCGGTCAAGATGCTGGGCGAGGAAATCGTGCTGTATCGCAAGCTGAACGGCGAGGTTGCCGCGCTTGAAAACGCCTGCCCCCATCGCAAACTGCCGCTGTCGATGGGGCGGATCAAGGGCGATGTGGTCGAATGTGGCTATCATGGCCTGACGTTTGACAGCACTGGCACCTGCACCCGCGTTCCCGGTGCCGAGAAGATCCCGCATGTCGCCTGCGTGCGATCCTATCCGATCCACGAACGCTACGGTCTGCTGTGGGTCTGGATGGGCGATGCCGACAAGGCCGATCCGGCGCAGATATTTGACGTGGATCACTGGGGCGACCCGGCCTGGGGGTTGAATCGGGGCGATTCCATGGCGATTGACTGCAACTATCTTTACATGACGGACAATCTGCTGGACCCGTCGCATGTGGCTTGGGTGCACCAATCATCCTTCGGCAATGCCGCGACCGAGGAAGCGCCGCTGGAAACCACGGTTGGTGAAAACGGCGTCACGGTCTGGCGCTGGATGCTGGATGTAGAACCTGCACCGTTCTACGCGCCCTACCTGAAGTTCAAAGGCAAGTGCGACCGCAAGCAGCATTACGAGGTGCATTACCCCAGCAACGCCATCATCAAGGCGATCTTCTGCCCCTCTGGCACGGGTGGTGAAGGGCGGCCACTGCATCGGGACACGTTCCTGATGGACAGCTACAACTTCATGACCCCGATTGATGAGAATACGACCAAATACTACTGGTTCCAGATGCGCAATTTCGCGCCGGATGACGCCGAAATCTCGGCGCAGTTTGCAGCCTCGGTGCGTGGGGCGTTTGATGAGGACCGCGCCGTTCTGACGGCGGTTCACAAAGGCATGGCCGCCAAGCGCACGCCGAACCTTGACTTGAAAATCGACGTGGGGCCGATGCGGTTCCGTCGCAATCTGACCAAGCGGATTGAGGCAGAGCAGGCGCAGAAAGTCGCGGCGGAATGACGCCCGAGGCGGATCAACCTGCACCGGGCAAAGGTGGCTTTCGCGGCCTGAGGGTGGTTGCGAAGGCTGTCGAAAGCAGCCTGATCACCTCGTTTCACCTGCAAGCGGCGAATGGGGGGGCTTTGCCCGCGTTCCGTCCGGGGCAGTTTCTGGTGTTCAGTATCCCGTCGGGTACGGGGCATGTGCTGCGCAATTACAGCCTGTCGGGATCGCCCGATGATCTGAGCAACTATCGCATTTCGGTCAAGCGAGAGCCATCGGCGGGGCCGGGCCTGCCTGCGGGCTTGAGTTCCAACTATCTGCATGACCACGTTGACGTGGGCGATGTGCTGATGGTGGACGGGCCGCGTGGAGCGTTCGTACTGGATGAAGAAAGTCCCCGTCCAGTGGTTCTGCTGAGCGGTGGGGTCGGGCTGACGCCGATGGTGGCGATGCTGCACGCGCTGGCGCAACGCTCCACGCGGCGCGTGATGTTCCTGCATGCCTGCGAGAATGGTGCGATTCATGCGCTGCGGGATGAGGTGAATGGGCTGATCGCGCAACGTGCGGGTCTGTCGGCGCATTACTGCTACCGCCTGCCGGGCGAGGATGACCGGGCGGCGGGGCATTTTCATGGCGAAGGCTTCCTGACCCGTGAGGTGATGCAAAGCCTGCTGTGCCTTGACGATTACGACTTTTACCTCTGCGGCCCACCGCCGTTCATGCAGGCGATGTATGCGACTCTGCGCGGGCTTGGCGTGGCGAAGGAGCGGATCGCCTATGAATTCTTTGGCCCAGCCACGGTGCTGGAGGGGCGCGCCAACCCTGTCACGGCTAAAATACCTGTTGCGCCCCCTGCCGAGGGCGCCATCACAGTAGAGTTCCGCAAATCCGGTCTTACGGCAATCTGGGACGGTGTGGCGGATTCGCTGCTGGCCTTTGCCGAGGATCAGGGCCTGAAACCCGCGTTCAGTTGCCGCGCAGGTATTTGCGGCACCTGTGTCTCAAGGATCGTGTCGGGAAAGGTGAGCTATTTTGAAGATCCGCTCGAGGATCTGGACCAAGGCGAGTTGCTGCTGTGCTGCTCGCGTCCTACAACCGCAATCGTATTGGATCTGTGATAACCATGACTGAACACGCCCACAAAGCCTCGGCTGCCTTGCGAGTCAATCCGCATGTCGCAGCGCTGCCGCCCTATAACGCGGGCATGTCGCTGGCAAAGGCGCGGGCGCTGAGCGGGCATCACGATCTGGCGCGACTGGCCAGCAACGAAAACCCCGATGGCTGTTCGCCTGCGGTTTTGGAAGCTTTGGCCAGCGGTGGATTTGAACCTTGGCGCTATGCCGATCCGGCCTGCACAGCGCTGCGGGCGGCACTGGCTTGGCGGTTGGGTGTGGAGGCTGCCTCGATTGTGGTGGGCAACGGGTCGGAAGAAATGATTGCCGCGATTGCGCGTGGGGTGCTGGTGGAGGCTGCGCAGGTGGTGACGGTGGTGCCCAGCTTTGGCCTGCATGAGATTGAGCCTTTGGCGGCGGGTGCCACTGTTCTGAAAGTGCCGATGACGGCGACGGCGGGGTTTGATCTGGCGGCGTTGGAGGCTGCGATTGCGGCGGGGCCGCGCGTGGTGTTCCTATCCTCGCCGTGGAACCCGGTTGGGCCTGCGTTGGATGCGGCGGCACTGGCACGTCTGATCGCGGCGGTGCGGCCCGGCACGTTGTTTGTGCTGGATGAGGCGTATTTTGAATATGCCGATGACAGCGTGCCGGATGGGATCGAGGCGCTGCGGGACAGTGGCATTGCTTGGGTGGTCTTGCGCACGTTCTCAAAAGCTTACGGCTTGGCCGGGCTGCGGGTGGGCTATGCGGTCTGCGCCGATGCAGAAATCGCGCGGGTGATTTCTGCGGCGAAGACGCCGTTTAACGTGAATGGCGCGGCGCAACTGGCGGCTGTGGCGGCGCTGGCGGATGAGGCGTGGATGCAAGCCTCGGTCGAAGGCATCCGGGCCGAGCGGGCGCGGGTGGCGACAGCCTTGGCGGCGATGGGGCTGCATAGCGCGCCGTCGCAGACCAACTTTCTGTTCTTTGACACCGGGCGCGACAGTGCCGGGGTCGCCGTCGCGCTGTTGCAGGAGGGCGTTATCGTCAAGCCGTGGCGGGAGGCGGGCTATGAGACTTGGCTGCGCGCCACGATCGGCAAGCCTGCTGACAATGATCGGCTGATTGCAGCACTGCGCAAAGGGATGGGCGGATGACTCTGGCAACCGCTGATCAGACAGAGTTGCGCTCCGCTTTGGTGGCGGTGGTCGGCGCGGCGCATGTCCGGGCGGCTGGTCCGGACCATGGCGCGGGTCTGCTGGTGCTGCCTGCGTCCACAGCAGAGGTTGCGGCTGTGGTTGCCTTGTGCGCGGGGCGTGACATCAGCCTTGTGCCGCAGGGCGGGCAGACCGGGCTGGTCGGTGGCTGTCAGTCGCAACCGGGGCAGGTGGTGCTGTCGCTGACCCGGATGGCGCAGATTGAAGCGATATACCCGTTGGAGCGGGTGGCCGTGGTGCAGGCGGGTGTGACATTGGAGGCGTTGCAAAGCGCCGCTTTGACCTATGGGTTGGAACCCGGAATCGACTTGGCCGCGCGGGGGACGGCGACGATGGGCGGGATGGTGTCTACCAATGCGGGCGGCATCATGGCGCATCGTTACGGCGTGATGCGTCATAGGGTGCTGGGGCTGGAGGCGGTGCTGCCGGATGGCACGATCTATTCCGACATGACGCGCGTGGTGAAGAACACCGCCGGATACGATCTGAAGCACCTGTTCATTGGCGCGGAAGGCACGCTTGGCATCGTGACGCGGGTGGTGATCAAGCTGGAACCTGTGCCTGCCGTCACCGCGACAGTGATGTTGGGCTTGCCCTCGGTCACGGCGGCGCTAGAGGCGATCACTTTGGCGATGCGGTCTGAAACCGGGTATCTGCGCGCGGCGGAAGGGCTGTGGCAAAGCTATATCCAACTGACGGCGGGGGCGCAGGGCTGGTCGGAACCCAGCTTTCCGCTGGACCCGCCGATTTGTCTGATCCTGATGCTGGGCGGCGGCGATCAGAGCGCTTTGCACGAGAGCATCGAGCAGATTTTCGCGGCGGTGCTGGATCGGTATCCGAGCGCCACCGGCATTGTCGCCGCGTCAAAGCGGCAAGAGGCGGATCTGTGGCGGCTGCGCGAGGATACCGACCAGTTGTATCGCGCCCATGCGGCGGCCCCGTCCTATGATGTGTCGGTGCCGTTATCGGAGATTGCGGGTTATGTCGATCATGTGAGGCGGGGTCTGGCCGGGATCGACGGCGGTATTGCGCCTTATGTGTTCGGGCATCTGGCGGATGGCAATCTGCATATCGTGTTGAACCGGCCCGGGCCGCTGAATGCCACGCTGTCCAGCGCCATTGAGCAGGTGCTTTACCCCCCGTTGTCCTGCATGGGCGGATCGTTTTCCGCCGAGCATGGGGTGGGGGCCAAGCGCATCGCGGCGCTGGTCGCCACCACCGATACCGGCAAGCTTCGCCTGATGATGCAAGTAAAGGCGGCGCTTGATCCCGCCGCTCTGATGAACCCCGGCAAGGTTTTGCCGCCGCAACCCAAAGTCAGCGAGGACCACCCATGATGCAGCCGCGCGATCTGCCCCATTCAGAAACCGCCGCACTGCCGTTTCCGCTGGATTACGCCACCCTGCGCCAGAACTTTCTGGCCGCCGCACGGTCAGCCGGGGCGGCGCTGACCGAGCATGTCCACCCGCTGCACGGCCCCGATGGCGCAGAGATTGCAACCGATGTGGCGCTGATCGGTCGGGCGGATGCGCCGCGGCTGATGGTGGTGATTTCCGGCACGCATGGGGTTGAGGGGGCTTACGGCTCTGCCTGTCAGACGGCTTGGTTGGGGCAAAAGGCGGCGTGGAAACTGCCCGAAGATACCGCCGTACTGATGGTGCATCTAATCAATCCCTGGGGGGTGGCATGGTCGCGGCGGGTGAATGAAGATAATGTCGACCTGAACCGCAATTTCATGGATTGGTCAGCGCCTTTGCCGGAAAATCCCGGCTATGCCGATCTGCAGCCGGCCTTGCTGGGGGCGGCTTGGGAAGGGGCGGTGCGCGACCAAGCGGATGAGGCAATGGCCGAACTTACCCGCAGCAAGGGCCAGGTGGCGCTGGCGGCGATTGTTGAGGCCGGGCAATACGCCTATCCCGACGGGCTGTTCTATGGCGGCACTGGGCCGGTCTGGTCAAACCGGGTGCTGGCGGCGGTGCTGGCCGAACACGGCAAGCTTGCCGCACAGGTGATCGTGTTTGATCTGCACACCGGGGCAGGGCCTTATGGCTATCCGGCACTGCTGTCGGTCAGCCCGGAAGATCATCCGGGTCTGGCCTGGGGCCAGCAGGTGTTTGGCCCCGCGATGGTGCCGGTAATCACTGGGCCAAGCGCGACGACGGATACCGGGATTGCCGCAACCTCGACAGGCTATATCTCGGCTTTCGTGCGGGCGGCGATGCCGCAGGCGCGGGTGCTGCCCTTGGTGATGGAATGTGGCACGTTGAAGAATGCCGACATCCAGCGCCGTCTGATCAATGACAACTGGCTGCATCACTATGGCAAGCTGGACAGCGCGTTGGGTCAGCACATCAAGACGGATTTGCTGCATGGCTTCATCCCGCAAGATCCAAGCTGGCAGCAGATCTGCCTAACCACCAGCCTGCGCCATTTCGATACGGCGCTTGCGGCGCTGAAACTGGCCCCGGTGGGGGCGGTTGCGGCCCGTACAGCCAAGCCCAGCCTTCCGGTGATGCCCAAAGGCACCCCGGCTGTGGATGTGAGCGATCTGCACAAATCCTTTGGCACGCATGAGGTGCTGAAAGGCGTCAACCTGACGGCCTATCCGGGTCAGGTGGTGTCGATGATCGGCTCCTCCGGGTCGGGCAAAAGCACAATGCTGCGCTGCATCAACCTGCTTGAGCAACCGAACTCCGGTCGGGTGGTGATTGACGGCGAACTGGTGTGGATGAAAGCCACCGCTAAAGGCCCCGCCGCCGCCGATCCGCGCCAGATTGAGCGCATTCGGGCGCGGGTGGGGATGGTGTTTCAGAACTTCAACCTCTGGCCGCATA
>CAYLYV010000155.1:0-10966 GCA_964387655.1 uncultured Cypionkella sp.
TCGAGATGTATGGCAAGGACCATTCCACCAATACCCCGATCTATGACGGGATTTGTGAAGTATTGGGTGGGAAGAAGCCGAACCATATGTCTTATGAGTTGTTCCTCGACGACCAAGGCCAGAAGATTTCCAAATCGAAGGGCAATGGCCTGACGATTGACGAATGGCTGTCCTATGCCTCGTCGGAAAGCCTGTCGTATTTCATGTACCAAAAGCCGAAGACCGCGAAGCGGATGCATTTCGACGTGATCCCGCGGGCGGTGGACGAATATCACCAGCAGTTGCGGGCTTACCCTGCGCAGGATGTCGATCAGCAGGTCAACAACCCGGTCTGGCATATCCACAAGGGCAATCCGCCCGAGTCAAAAATGGTGGTGCCGTTCTCGATGCTGCTGAACCTCGCCTCGGTGTCGGGCGCGAAGGATGCCAAGGGCCTGTGGGGGTTTATCAAGCGCTATGCGCCGGATGCTTCGCCGGAAGGCAACCCCGATCTGAATGCAGCGGCGGGCTATGCCCTGCGCTATTTCGCCGACCGGATTGCGCCGACACGGGTGTTCCGTTTGCCTTCGGATCAAGAGCGCGCCGCGATGTTGGATCTGCGGGCACGGCTGGTGGCGTGGGAGGGTGGTCTGGACGACGAAGCGCTGCAAAGCATGGTCTTCGCCGTCGGCAAGGATCATGCGTTCGAGCCTTTGCGCGACTGGTTCAAGGCACTGTATGAGGTCTTGCTCGGCGCCTCGGACGGCCCGCGTTTTGGCGGTTTCATCGCGCTTTACGGTGTCGAGGAAACGATTGCCCTGCTGGATCGCGGCTTGAACGGTGAGCTTATCGCCTGATCTGCTGAAAAATACGCCCCCGACTCAACGCTGACGTGTGTGTCGGGGGTTTTTATTTGACGAAACCTCGCGCTGGTTTACCTTTATCAATGGGGACGCTGGTAAGAGGTGTTGCGATGCGACTTTACCTTTATGTTGCCGCTTTGGCAGGGCTGGCCATGCCCGCTATGGCGCAGCAAGTGCCTATTCAACAGACCATTCAACAACAGCTTGACGCCTTCAACGCCCGCGATCTTGGCAAGGCTTGGACCTATGCCTCGCCCAATATCAAAGGCATTTTCGGCACGCCGGATCAGTTTGGCGAGATGGTCGAGAAGGTCTATCCGATGGTCTGGCGGCACGATGCGGTGCGGATGCTGGAATTGCGCACGGTGGCGGGCAATCTGTGGCAGCGGGTGATGATCACCGATGCCGGGGGGCGCACCTATCTGCTGGATTATATGATGGTTGAGACGCCCGATGGCTGGCAGATCAACGCGGTTCAGTTGCTGCCGCAGCAGGGTATTGGGGCCTGAGGCGTCTTCCAGCGTGACGCTGTCATCGTTTGACAGTGCAACGGCCTTTAGGGCCGATTTCTGGAGTCATGTTTTTGGACGATGGGCCTTGATTAGCGCCGGATCGGTCTCGATCCAAGCCCCGCCGATCAGGTCCAGACAATAGGGCACGGCGGCGAAGATGGAGTCGAGGCTGGTGGCGATGGCGTTGGGGCTGCCGGGCAGCGTGATGATCAGGCATTTGCCGCGCAGGCCTGCGGTTTGCCGTGACAGGATCGCGGTGGCGACGACTTTGCCATTGGCGGCGCGCATGGCTTCACCGAAGCCGGGAAGTTCCATGTTGATCACATCGGCGAGGGCCTCGGGGGTCTGATCGCGCGGGCTGGGGCCGGTGCCGCCGGTGGCGAGGATCAGATCGGCCTGCCAGGTATCCGCCAGATCGCGCAGTTCGGCCGCCACTTCGGCGCGACCATCCGGGGTGATGCGGCGCAGGATTTCGATGGGGGTGGTGATGATGCGGCGCAGCCAATCTTCGGCTGCGGGGCCGCCCCGGTCTTGGTATTCGCCTTTTGCGGCGCGATCAGAGACGGTGAGGATGGCGATGCGGGCGGCGGCTTTGGCGGACATGGGGCGGCTCCTTTTGGGCCGCAGGGTGCGGGTTTGGCGGCGCGGGTGCAAGCCCCTGCTTGCCGCACGGGCCTTGCGAGCGTAAGCTGCCGATTGCCCGGTTGGGGCCGAAAAGGATGCCGTTTGCCTGATTTTACGCTGCCCGATCTGGGCTGGTCTGACCATTTCTCTGAGCAGTTGACCGAGGACGATGCGGGGCTGATACCCGCGCGGTTAAGTTCGCTGCATCGGGCAAGGGTGCAGGCTTTGACAGCTTCGGGAGCGGTAGAATTACTCTGCCCGCCGACGCTTTCGGTGGCCGGCATGGCGGTGGGCGATTGGGTGCTGGCCGATGGGCCGCGTGTGGGCCGGGTGCTGGACCGCATCAGCCTGTTGCAACGCCGCGCAGCGGGGACGGGGACGGTGGCGCAACTGATTGCGGCCAATGTCGATACGATGTTCGTCGTCACCTCCTGCAATGCCGATTTCAACGAGGCGCGGTTGGAACGCTATCTGGTGCTCGCCCATTCCGCCGGGATCACGCCTGTCGTGGTGCTGACCAAGGCGGATATGGCCGAAGCGGCACCTTACATCGCGCGGGCTGAGGGGCTGTCGGCGGGGATGGCGGTGGTGGCGTTGAACGCCAAATCCGGCGATCTTTCAGTGCTCGATCCGTGGTGTCGGGCGGGGCAGACGGTGGTGTTGTTGGGTTCGTCGGGCGTAGGAAAATCCACCTTGGCCAATAGCTTGACCGGGGGAGCGTTGGAAACTGGGGCGGTGCGTGAGGACGATGCCAAGGGGCGGCACACCACGACCTCGCGCTATCTGCTGGCACTGCCTGCGGGCGGCTGGCTGATCGACACGCCGGGGGTGCGCGAGTTGCAGTTGACCGATGTGGCCGATGGCATTGACGTGTTGTTTTCCGATCTGATTGATCTGGCTGCGGATTGTCGGTTTCGCGATTGCACCCATTCGGTCGAGCCCGGTTGTGCGGTGCAGGCGGCGATCAAGGCCGGTGTGGTGGATGCGCGGCGGTTGGAGAGTTGGCGCAAGCTGGGGGCGGAGGAGCGCGCGAATTCCTCGGCGATGCAAGTGTCGAAAGTGCGGGCGGCGGGGAAATATACCAAGAAATCAGCGGCGAAGCGGCGGCCTGGGGGCTAATGTTGATTGGGGCCAGCCCCCAAGCCCCCGGGATATTTTCGCCAGTATGAAAGCAAATTTTAGCTAAATTTTAGAGGCTTGGCTGGTTTGGTGGCTGGCTGGCCCAGAGGAATTGCTCTGGCGTCTCAACAGCGCAGGGGCGGGCTTGGCGCAGGCGGTTCAGCGCGGGTTCTGGGGCTTCTCCGGCCTCGATCATCAGGCGCAGAGCGGCGGTGCCGGATCTGCCGCAGCCACCCATGCAATGCAGCAGGACTTTACGACCTTTTGCCAGTTCGGAATGGGTGAGCGCTGCGATGTCCGGCCAACCTGAGTTTGGGGTGTCATAGTCTGCAGTGGGCAAATGCGCCCAAGCAATGTCAGCGCCTTTCAAATCAAAGCTGAGCGTCGGCGCAACGCGATCTCGTTCTTCATTGCTGAGGAAGGTGATCACCAGCGATGGCTGCCAGTGGCGGATCGCGTTGAAATCAGCCTCATAAAACCCGGCGCGACCGGGGCACGGGCTGATGCCCAACACCCCCTGCCCTATGCGCAATTCTGCGATTGTCAGCCGCATCCGTTCCTCTTTGGTTTACGTTTGGCAGCCGCCGCCGTAGTCTGGCGCGAGCCGAATCCGCCCGCATAGTCTCTGAGGTATGATGACCGAAACCCCGCCGCAAACCTATCAGGTTTTGGCCCGCAAATACCGCCCCGCGACCTTTGCCGATCTGGTCGGGCAAGAGGCGATGGTGCGCACGCTGAAGAACGCCTTCGCGGCGGACCGGATCGCGCATGCGTTCATGATGACCGGGATTAGGGGTACGGGGAAAACCACCACGGCGCGGATCATCGCCAAGGGGCTGAATTGTGTCGGGCCGGATGGCAAGGGCGGGCCAACCACTGAGCCTTGCGGGGTCTGTGAGCCCTGCGTGGCGATTGCCGAAGGCCGGCATGTTGACGTGATGGAGATGGATGCGGCCTCGCGCACCGGGGTCAATGATATGCGCGAAGTCATTGATTCGGTGCATTATCGGGCGGCTTCTGCGCGCTATAAGATCTATATCATCGACGAAGTGCATATGCTGTCGAACGCCGCGTTCAACGCTTTGCTCAAGACGTTGGAGGAACCTCCGGCGCATGTGAAATTCATCTTTGCCACCACGGAAATTCGCAAGGTTCCGGTGACGGTGCTGTCGCGCTGCCAGCGGTTTGACCTGAAGCGGATCGAGCCGGAGGTGCAGATGGCTTTGATGCGCAAGATCGCGAATGCCGAAGGCGCGCAGATCACCGATGGCGCGCTGGCGCTGATCGCTCGGGCGGCGGAAGGCTCGGCCCGGGATGCGACCTCACTGTTGGATCAGGCGATTTCCAATGGTGCCGGCGAGACGACGGCAGATCAAGTCAGGGCGATGCTCGGGTTGGCGGATCGGGGCCGGGTGCTCGATCTGTTTGATCTGGTCATGAAGGGCGAGGCGGCGGGGGCCTTGGCGGAACTGTCCGGCCAATATGCTGACGGTGCCGATCCGATGGCCGTGCTGCGCGATCTGGCCGAGATCACCCATTGGATCTCGGTGATCAAGATCACACCGGAAGCTGCCGAAGACCCGACGACGCCGCAGGATGAGCGCGAACGTGGCCTCGCCATGGCCGCCGTTCTGCCGATGCGGGTGCTGACGCGAATGTGGCAGATGCTGTTGAAGGCGCTGGAGGAAGTGGCGCTTGCGCCTAATGCGATGATGGCGGCGGAGATGGCGGTGATCCGGTTGACGCATGTGGCCGATCTGCCCGACCCCGAAACGCTGGTGAAAAAGCTGATGTCGCAGTCGGCACCTGCTCGGCCGACGGGCGGTGCGCCTTCTGGTGGCGGGGGTGGTATGGTGCATGGCGCGCTGCGGATGGCCCCTTCTGCGCCCATGCGCGGGCCGACCATGCAGGGGGGCCAAGCTTTGGCCGTGGCGGAAAGCCAGTTGGTGGTTTATGCCAGCTTCGCGCAAGTGGTTGAACTCATCCGTGAAAAGCGCGATATGCGGCTGCTGGTTGAGGTTGAAGACGGCGTCAAGCTCGCGAAATACGCGCCGGGACGGATTGAGTTTGAACCGGCTCCGGGGGCGAAAGCGGATTTGGCGGCAAGGTTGAGCCAGCGCTTGCAGGGCTGGACCGGGGCGCGTTGGGGCGTGTCGGTGGTGAACACCGGCGGTGCGCCTACACTGGCCGAGGAGCGCGATGCAGCGCAGAACGCGGCCCGCGCCGAGGCGATGGAAAACCCGTTGGTGCAGGCGGTGATGCTGGCGTTTCCGGGGGCGAAAATCTCTGAGATCAGGACGGCGGAGGCGATGGCGGCGAGTGCCGCGATCGAAGCCTTACCGGAAGTAGAAGACGAATGGGACCCGTTCGAGGACAGCTAAGGAGTTGATATGCTAAAAGGTTTGGGCGGCATGGGCGACATGGCCAAGATGATGAAGGCCGCGCAGGAAATGCAGGGCAAGATGGCCGAACTGCAAGAAGAAATGGCGCGCACCGTGGTGATCGGTGAGGCGGGCGCAGGGCTGGTGAAGGCGCGGGCGACCTGTAAGGGCGAGGTCACAGGGCTGGATATTGACCCGTCGATTCTGGTCGCATCGGAAAAGGAAGTGGTCGAGGATCTGATCCTCGCGGCGATCAAGGATGCGCAGAACAAGGGCCAGGCGCGCAATATGGTCGAGATGCAGAAAATGACGCAAGCGCTTGGCCTGCCTGCGGATTTCAAGCTGCCGATCTAGGGGAGCCTGCCCGCATGGAGCAATCGCGCGACATTGAAACGCTGATCGAGCTGATGGCGCGACTGCCGGGGCTGGGGCCCCGGTCGGCGCGGCGCGCGGTGTTGGCGCTGCTGAAAAAGCGCGGCGCGCTGATGGCGCCGCTGGCGCAGGCGATGGCGACGGTGGCGTTGACGGCGAAGGATTGCACCATTTGCGGCAATATCGGCACCAGTGACGTGTGCCCGATTTGCAGCGATGAGACCCGCGCCAATGGCGAGATTTGCGTGGTCGAGGATGTCTCGGACCTCTGGGCGATGGAGCGCGGGGCTATGTTCAAGGGCCGCTATCATGTGCTGGGCGGCACGCTGTCGGCGCTGGATGCGATCGGGCCGGAGGAGTTGGGCATCCCCCGGCTGGTGGACCGGGCCGCGGGGGCCACGGAAGTTATTCTGGCGCTGAACGCCACGGTCGATGGCCAAACCACGGCGCATTATATCGCCGATGCGCTGGCGGGGCTTTCGGTGCAGATCACCTCGCTGGCGCAGGGCGTGCCGATTGGCGGCGAGTTGAACTATCTCGACGACGGCACAATTGGCGCTGCCTTGCGGGCGCGCCGCAGCTTTTGACCGCGTTTCGCGCCCAAGCTTAAGCCTGCTTCACAACCACACCGCGTTTGCGCCACATTCCCGCCTTATTCCGGTTCTTAATTGCGTTGACCGATAAGCGGAGAGCGTCATGGCCGTTGTTTCAATGATTGCAGGTGGAATGCTCGGTTTTTTTTCGGCTGTGTTCAGTCTGGTGGCATGGAACGTCAGCTGGATGACCGCTCTGGGGTTGTGGAGCGGCATTGGCTGCGCGGTCGCGGCTCTGCTGCTCGGATTCGCGATGTGGCCCCGCCGCAAAGCCGCCGAGATCGTGCGGACGGAACACGCCTAGCGCGTAATTTTTTCTTGATCTGTGGCCAGACTCGCTCCTAACTTATCCTGCGACGTTGACTCTCTGCGATCCCTGTCTCCGATTTCGGCCACAGCATTCGACAAAGGCTGACTGCGCCAAGCCGCCGCAATCTCGCGGGCGGCACCACTAAAGGAGACATCACGATGGCTAAGGGCACCGTGAAATGGTTCAATGAAACCAAAGGCTTCGGCTTTATCGCCCCGGAAGGCGGCAAGAAGGACGTGTTCGTGCACATCTCGGCGCTGGAGCGTGCTGGTCTGCGCTCGCTGAAAGATGGCCAGCCGGTCACCTTCGATATCGAAGCGGGCCGCGATGGCCGCGAATCGGCGACCAATCTGGCGCTGGCCTGAACCGTAGGCTCCCAAACTTTAGGGTCTGGGGCTGACTGAGATTTGAAAGGGGCGCATCCCAGATGCGCCCCTTTTGTATTGCGTTCCCGCCCTGATCGCGATTGACGATCAGGGAGAGGTTTGATCGAAAATTCACATCAAGCGCATGGCGAGTCGGTCGCGCAGCGCATGTTCAAAGCCCACCCGCAGGGAGATGCCCGAGGTGGGCGCACGCAGCACCACAGCCTCACCACGTTCCTCGGGGAATTCCTGCGCGATACAGTCTTTTGACACCAGAATAACCGGCACCCGTCGCGCCACATCGACCAGCAGCGCGTGAGCGCGGCGACCCGCCGCCAGCCCGCCAAATGCATCACAGTCAATCACGCACAGCCCGTATCCGGCTGGGTCCTCAATGACCGCTTCCAGACCCACGAACAGATCATCCGCGATTTCCACCTTGCCGCCAAGACCGGCAAGACGGTGTGGCAGTGGGCTGCCGTCTTGGCTTTGGCTGACCAACATCACCCGGATGCCGAGCCCCACCGGAGAGGCGCTGTGCTGTTCCAGTGACCGAATGATTTGCACGATGGTTCCCCTCAACATGGCAGGCGGTCTGCGTCTTGATTGTTTAACTTTAGGCGACAGTTGCGGCGGAATTGGGCACGCAATGGGACATTCTTTGGTGAATTGTGGCGACGATTGGGCGTTGAACCTGCGGGCTTTGCCCGCCATGATCCCCCTGAACGCACCGGGATTTCGCTCATCATGCCAGCGCCAGATTACCAAAGCCTTATAGACGCCGCGACTTGGGGCTTTATTCGCGACAGTGAGGCGTCTTATCCGCCTGATACCGCCAGCCTGACGATTGCCGACCAGCGCCGGATCTATGATGCGATGTGCGCGCAGTTTCATCGCGGCTATCCGGCGGGGGTGGTGGCGGAAGATCGGTTGATCGCCGGGGTGCCGTGCCGGGTCTATCCGGGGGCCGCGCCGACGGTGGTTTATCTGCATGGCGGCGGTTATGTGGTGGGCGGCCTGCACAGCCATGATGACGTCTGCGCCGATATACGTGCGGCAACAGGCTTGCAGGTGGTGGCGGTGGATTACCGCCTGTCGCCTGAGCATCTGCATCCGGCAGCGTTCGACGATGCGCGCGCGGTGGTGCAGGCTGTGCCGGGGCCGCTGGTTCTGGTGGGGGATTCCGCTGGGGGCAATCTGGCGGCGGCGGTCAGTCATGCCTTGCGCGGCACGGCGCGGATTCTCGGGCAGGTGCTGATCTATCCGGGCTTGGGCGGCGATCGCAGCAAGGGCAGCTACCAAACCCATGCCTTCGCGCCGATGCTGACGCTGGCGGATGTGGAGTTTTACGCGGGTATCCGGCATGGCGGGGTTGAGGTGCGCGGTGATGCAACCGTCGCCCCCTTGCAGGATACCGATTTTGCCAGCCTGCCACCGACCGTGGCGATTGCCGCTGAATGTGATCCGCTCGCCGATGATGCGCATGACTATGCCACGGCGATCCGGGCCACTGGCGGGAGGGCGATGTCGTTCACCGCTCCCGGCATGGTGCACGGCTATCTGCGCGCGCGGGTGACGGTGCCTCGGGCTGCGGCATCCTTCACCGAAATTTGCAACGCCATCAGCGCCTTGGCGCAAAGCACCTGGCCCTATGGAGAGACAAAATGAACGCACATGCCAATATCACCCACTGGGCCGAGCGCGTCGATATGGCCGCCGCGTTTCGCTGGAGCGTCAAGCTGAACCTGCATGAAGCGGTCTCGAACCACTTCAGCCTTGCGGTGAATCCTGAAGGCAGCAAGTTTCTGATGAACCCGAACATGCGGCACTTTGGCCGGATCACCGCGTCAAGCCTGCTGGAAATTGACGCCAATGACCCCTCCACAATGGCCCGCCCCGATGCACCGGACCCGACCGCTTGGGGGCTGCATGGCAGCATTCACCGTGCTTTGCCCCATGCCCGCTGCGTGATGCATGTGCATTCGATCCATGCGACGGTTTTGGCCAGTTTGGCCGACAGCTATCTGCCGCCGATTGACCAGAATTCGGCAATGTTCTTCGGGCGGCAAGTGGTGGATGCCGATTACGGCGGGATGGCGTTTGAGGAAGAAGCCGCCCGCTGTGTGCAGCTTTTGGCCGACCCAAAAATCACCACAATGATCATGGGCAACCACGGTGTGCTGATCATCGGCCAGAACGTCGCCGATGCTTTCAATCGGCTGACCTATTTTGAGCGGGCCGCCGAGACCTACATTCGCGCGCTGCAAACCGGGAAGACCTTGCGGATCCTGTCGGATGCGGTGGCCGAGAAAACCGCGGGCGAATGGGACAGCTACCCCGGCTATGCCGAAGCGCATCTGCGCGAGATCAAAGCTTTGCTGGATGAGGACGGGGCGAATTACGCCAGCTAAGGGCGGAATTCGCGCGAATTCCGTGCACGATTTCCGCGCGGAAATCGGTTACGCGGTGAAGAAGGCTTTGGCCTTCATGCTGGCAGGAACAGCCACACCCATCCGCGTCAGGATAGACGGCGCGAACGCCAGTTGATCCAGCACGACATCGGGGCCGGGCATCTCTGACTCCCCGAAATAATAGAACGCGAAGTCTTGCTGCAACTCACCGGTGCCGCCGTGGTGGCCACGCGCGTCTTGGCCGTGGTCGGCGGTGACGATCACCTCATAGCCCGCCGCACGCCAGCGGTGCAGGAACGGCGCAAGCATCGCATCCATCACGTAGCAGGCATGATCCATTTCCTCACAATCGTGGAAAAACCGATGCCCCATGCTGTCCAGCGTGCAGGTGTGCAGGATGCCGTAGTCGATGCCTTTGACCTCACACAACCGGGTCAGGGTGGCGAACAGATCGACATCCGAAGGCGTCATCTGGTTGATGTTGCCATAGCCGGTCATGGTGTGGAAACGGCCATGGGTGATCGGACCTGCGGGTTCGTCATACTCGATATCCCGCACCACGTCGAACGGCGCGCGGTTGAACAGTTCCGACCAGAAGCTATGGGTGACAGCGCCGGTCTTGCGCCCCGCCTTGCTGAGTTCCGAGAAAATATCCGGTTGCTCCAACCGATACACCGCCTCATTGCCCCAGACCCGATGCTGTTGCGGCGGAACCCCGGTATGGATCGAGGCATAGCAGGAGGCCGAGGTCGAGGGCAGCGTGGCGCGCATCCGCCAGACCCGCGCGTCGCCCTGCGCGACGAAGCCTTCTAGATTGCCGAACAGGCGTCGCCAGTTGCGGTAGGGGACACCGTCAAGGATGATCAGCAGCAGTTTACGCATTTATAACTCCGGCCCGGCGGAGATGTCGAAGCCTCCGGCGGGGATATTTGGGCCAATGTGAAAGCCGTTAGTTGCCGCCGCTTTCCATTTTGCGCGAGGCAAGCACCTCCTCCAGCCAGCCGAGTTTCATCTCGGGGACAGAGGACAGCAAAAGGTCGGTGTAATCGTCGAAGGGCGGGGTCAGAACGTCGGTTTTGCTGCCATAACGCACGACTTGGCCGCGATACATCACGGCGATTTTGTCGGCGATGGCTTTGACGGTGGCAAGATCGTGCGTGATGAACAGATAGGCCACGCCTTCGCGGGTTTGCAAGTTGAGCAGCAGTTTCAGGATGCCATCTGCCACCAGCGGATCGAGCGCCGAAGTCACCTCATCGCAGATGATCAGCTTGGGTTTGGCCGCCAAAGCGCGGGCGATGCAGACGCGCTGTTTTTGGCCACCGGAAAGCTCTGCCGGGTAGCGGTCGATAAAGCCCGCGCCCATTTCAATTTCTTCCAGCAGTTCCTGGATGCGCTTGCGTTTCGCCTCGCCTTTCAGGCCGAAGTAGAATTCCA
>CAYLYV010000156.1:0-10940 GCA_964387655.1 uncultured Cypionkella sp.
GCGGTGGTCGCGACCCGGTTGGTCGGCGGCAAGGTCACCTTGATCCACCGCCGTGACACTCTGCGTGCCGAGAAGATCATGCAGGACCGCCTGTTCAAACACGCCAAGATCGAAATGCTGTGGAACTCGGAAGTCACCGAAGTCTTGGGCTCTGACGCCCCGGCTTCCGTCACCGCCGTCCGCACACGCAATCTGAAAACCGGTGAGGTCAAAGACGTGCCCTGCCATGGGTTCTTCGTCGCCATCGGCCATTCCCCGGCCTCGGAACTGGTGAAAGACCAGTTGCCGCTGCACGAGGGTGGCTATGTACAGATTGAGGCAGGCTCCACCCGGACCGCCATTCCCGGCGTGTTCGCGGCGGGCGATCTGACCGATCATATCTATCGCCAGGCCGTCACCTCCGCCGGGATGGGTTGCATGGCCGCCTTGGACGCCGAGCGCTGGCTGCAAGAGCAAGCCGAACAATAAGCCCACCCTATGGAGTTGCTTGCCCTCTCTGGCAGCCTGCGCGCTGCCTCGACCAACACCGCCTTGCTGTGCGCGTTGGCCGAGGCAGCAAAGCCGCCGCAAAAGGTCATGCTATTTCAAGGTTTGGCCGAGCTGCCGCTGTTCTCCCCCGACCACGAGGCCGACACTCCCGCTCCTGTGCTCGCCTTTGCGGCAGCCGTCGGTTGTGCTGATGGCCTCATCATCGCCTGCCCGGAATACATCCACGCGCTGCCCGGCGCGTTCAAAAATGCGTTGGATTGGTTGGTGTCGCGGCCCGAGTTGATAGGCAAACCCATCGCCCTGCTGCACGCCTCGCACCGGGGTGAGGATGTTTTGGCCGATCTGCGCCGCGTCCTCGCCACCGTGTCAGATCGCTTTGCGCCCGATATTTTCGCGCGCTTCCCCTTGAGCAAGCTCACCCCGCCCGAGGTGGCCGACCATATGGCCCAGCCCACAAACCGCGCCGCCCTACAGGCGTTTCTGGCGCGGTTTGCCGATTTCATCACCGAGGCAGATCGCCCCGACTAATGCTCAATGCGCGTTCACCGGCGCCATATCGTGCTGACGCGCCAGCGAAAACGCCAAGTCGCGGTCCGCGACCAGCGCCAGTTGTTCGCCATCCTCGCCATGCACGGCATAGACGGTTTTCATGCCGTTGATCTGCGCACGCACCTTTTCCGGCAGGCTTTCCACCGCGATGGGGCGCACATACACGATGCGGTTTTCTGCCTCATCAAGGCCATCAAATTTCACATCCATCATCATCTCTCCTTATTTGCGGCCAATACGAATGGTCTGCACAATGGTGTCGGGCACCATCCGGCGCAGGTCGATATGCAGCAGCCCGTGATCGAGATCAGCGCCCGCCACTTCCACGCCATCGGCCAGAACGAACGAGCGTTGAAACGCCCGCGCTGCGATGCCGCGATGCAGGAACACCCGCTCGCCCAGATCGTCGCTTTGCCGCCCCCGCACCACCAGTTGTCGATCCTCAACCGTGATCGCCAGATCTTCATCGTGAAAGCCAGCGACGGCCAAAGTAATGCGGTAGGTGTTCTCGGACGTGGCCTCGATGTTGAAAGGCGGATAGCCTTCCGAGGCGGTTTTCGCGGTCCGCTCGACCAGCCGTTCCAGCTGTTCAAACCCCAATAGAAACGGGTGCGAGCCAAAAGTAAGTTTCGTCATGACCGATGCCCTTTGCAACAAGCGACATTAAAGGCCGGGCCCAAACAGCGGCACCCGACCCTTTGAATATGGGGGCAGCGGCGGATGCCTGCAAGTGTTGGGTTGCGCAAGAAAACTGCCGATCTGATTAAGAAAAATGAGCCCTGATGCAGAAACTCTGCGCAGATTTGGTGCGAATCAATGTATCTTAACTGCAAGCCAAAAAGACTGGATTCGGTCCTGCCATGAATGCCTCCTCCGAGATGAACTTTGAAGACATGCTGCGCGTGAAGCTGGAAGTGCTGCGGCGTGAGCATCGCGATCTGGATGAGGCGGTCTATGCGCTGGAAACCGCAGGCAGGCCGGATATTCTGACCCTGCGGCGGCTGAAAAAGCAGAAATTGCAGATGAAGGACCAGATCGTGCGGATCGAAGATTTGCTGATCCCCAATATCATCGCCTGATTGCGTCGGATGGTGCGTGAATCACGCACCCTACCTCTGATGTTCAGGCTTTTCCTTGCCTCCCCCGCCCGCATTGCTATGAAGCGGGCAGAAACAGCCGGAGGCGCCAATGTCTGTTGATGTCGGGATCATCATGGGAAGCCAGTCAGACTGGCCGACGATGAAAGAAGCAGCCCTTGTGCTGGATCAGCTTGGCATCTCGTATGAGACGAAAATCGTCTCGGCCCACCGCACCCCGGATCGGCTGTGGGCCTATGGCAAAGCCGCCGCTGGCCGCATTCAGGTGATCATCGCAGGCGCAGGTGGTGCGGCGCATCTGCCCGGCATGATGGCCAGCAAAACCCGCGTGCCGGTGATCGGCGTGCCAGTGCAGACCAAGGCGCTGTCGGGCGTCGATAGCCTCTACTCCATCGTGCAGATGCCAAAAGGCTATCCGGTTGCCACCATGGCGATCGGTGCCGCCGGGGCTGCCAATGCGGGCCTGCTGGCGGCCGGAATTCTGGCTTTGCAAGACCCTGCCCTCGCTGCCCGCTTGGATGCGTGGCGCGAGGCTTTGTCGGCCTCGATCCCAGAGGAGCCGAAAGATGAATAACCTGCCCCTCGGCGCGACAATCGGCATCCTTGGCGGCGGGCAACTGGGCCGGATGCTCTCGGTCGCAGCCTCACGTTTGGGCTACAAGACCCACATCTTTGAACCGAGCCAGAACCCGCCCGCTGCAGACGTCGCTCATGCCGTCACCACCGCCAGCTATGAGGATATCGCGGCGTTGCAGGCCTTTGCCGCTTCGGTCGATGTGATCACCTATGAGTTCGAGAACATCCCCACCGCCGCGCTTGATGCCTTGGAGGCCCTGCGCCCCATCCGCCCCAATCGCCGCGCCCTCGCGATCAGCCAGGATCGTATGCTTGAGAAAGACTTCCTCATCAATCTCGGCCTGACCTGCGCGCCCTATGCTGCCGTGCAGAGCTTGCCGGATCTGGAAGCCGCGATTGAAAAGATCGGCACGCCTGCCATCCTGAAGACCACCCGGCTCGGCTATGACGGCAAGGGGCAAGTGCGGATCAAGACCGCCTCGGATGCAGCCGAGGCTCATGCCAGCATGGCGGGGGCGGCTTGCGTGCTGGAAGGCTTCATCAGCTTCAGCCACGAAGTCTCCGTCATCGCGGCGCGGGGATTGGATGGTTCGGTGGCCTGCTATGATCCGGGCGAGAACGTGCATAGGGATGGCATCCTTGCCACCACCACCCTGCCCGCCAAACTGTCGCCCTCAATGCGGTCGGATGCGATCTTGCTCGCCGCCCGCATCCTGAACGCGCTCGAGTATGTCGGCGTGATGGGGGTCGAACTGTTTGTCACCCCAACCGGATTGATCGTGAATGAGATCGCGCCTCGGGTCCACAACTCGGGGCATTGGACGCAGAATGGCTGCGCGGTCGATCAGTTTGAGCAGCATATCCGGGCTGTCGCGGGGCTGCCGCTGGGCGACGGGGGGCGACACTCGGATGTGGTGATGGAAAACCTGATCGGCGACGATATGGATCGCTTGCCGGACCTTCTGCGCGAAAATGACTGCGCGGTGCATCTCTATGGCAAGGCCGAGGCTAGGCCGGGGCGGAAGATGGGGCATGTCAACCGGGTGATCCGAAAGGCCTAGTGTCCACGCGTGGACAGTTTTCTTTTCACTTCAAAATCAAAGTCTTAGAAAAATCCGTTCAGGATTTGTTAAGCTTTGCCCAATCTCACGAACATACCACCGCGATCACCATGAATTTGCAGGTCGGCTTTTTCTTCACCGGCGCAGGTGCCACGGCGGCGGGTTTTTTCTTGGTGGCGGTTGCGGCGGCCTTCTTGGTGGTCGATTTCTTGGTGGTGGCTTTCGGCGTGGTTTTGGTCGCCGATTTCACCGCCACGGCGGGCTTGTCGCAGGTCTTCTCTGGCTCGGCCAGTAAAGCGCGATAGACGGCCTCGGTTGGTTCCATCTCACCGGGGGGCAGTTTTTTCGCGTCATAATACGCCGTCATCGCGCGACGCGAGCCATTGCCCCAGTCGCCATCCACCCGCATCCCATAGCAGCCGATGCGGTCCAACTCGGTCTGCACGCCCAAAGCCAGATTCTCGGGCAAAGGCGCGTTCAGGCTGCGGGTGTCACTGTCCAATAAGGCCAGTTTATCGTCGCCAACCCCTTGACCGATCACTGCAATGCCACCCGGAGGCGCAAGCGCGGTGCTTTGATCCGCCACCACCTCAAACGCGGGCAGCACGTCTTCGGCGACAGGTACAACCTCAGCCGGGGGCACGAAAAAGAACTGCTCGCGCAAAGATGACTGCTCCCACGGGGTTTGCTTGCCACCCGTGACAGCCTCAACATCATTGCGCACCGCGATCATCAGATCGGAAATATTCTGCCCCGGCTTGGCGATATGGGTCAGCAAGGCGGCGGTGAACGGGCTGTTCACCGAGCCTTCGGTCTTGTCCCAAGCGATCTGCCCCGGCGCAGTGGCAAAGGCCACGAAGGTGCCCGCGCCACCGTCAAACTGCGCCAGACCGCCCGCCTCGGCAGCGCCGCGCACGGCTTCGGGCAGCGGATTGTCGCGGCAGGCATCGACGAACAGCAAAAGCTGATTGGTCTTGCCTTTCAAGGCCTTGGCAATGTCATCCAGCCGCCACGTCTCGGTATCCAAGGCTTTTGCATCCGCCAGCCGCGCATTGACCGGCACCAGATGGTTGACGCCGTCTTTCTGAAACGCATGGCCTGCGTAAAAGAACAGCACCGTATCGGCCTCATCGACCTGTGCCGCAAAAGTGCCCAGCACCGCCTGAAACACCGCGGGCCCCACATCGGTGAGCAACGTCACCTCAAACCCCAGATTGCGCAAAGCGTTTGAGACACCTTGGGCATCTTCAACGGGCGTATTCAGCCCCGGCAGCACCGTGTAAGCCTGATTACCGACCACCAGCGCCAGCTTGCGACCCGCAGCTTCCGCAGCCGCTGGCAGCAGCGCCAGCGCCAAGATGCCAAACAGGCAAAGCCGCAGAAAATGTCCGAGTCGATCAAACATCAGCACAACCCATTCTTCAAATGTGCCTGTAGTTTAGCCGAAAACCTGCTTTTCGCAAAGTCTTCTGTTCGGCAGATGCGGTCTGGATTTCCCGCCCCCGCAGCGGGTTGCGGTGATCTTGGCCCGCAAGTCGCACTAAGCTCTGCGCATGGGGTGCTTACCCGTCAGATCCCGTGCAAACCGCGTCAAGCCTCGGGTGAGTCTGTATCACAGCCGCCGTTGAGTTGCCGATTGCGCGCATCGCGGGCCAAAGCCTCGTAGCGGTCGCGGAACGCTTCCAGCGCCTTTTCGTCCAGTTCTTCCAGATCAAGCAGCGCGTTATGCGCGCCGTTGGTGGCGCGGATCAACTCATCCAGTTTCAGCTGGATGGCTTGGGTGTCACGGTTCTGCGTATTCTGGATCAGGAACACCATCAGAAAGGTGATGATCGTGGTGCCGGTGTTGATCACCAACTGCCACGTGTCGGAATAGTCGAAAAATGGCCCGGTGATAATCCAGACGACGATCACGCCGCACGCCAGCATGAAGGTGCTGGGCCGCCCGCAATAGCGTGAGACGGCCTTTGCAAGCCCGGTATAGCCCAACCCCGTGCGTCCTAAGCCCGTCATGGCGTTATTCCTTGTTGAAGGCGATGCGCAGCGCATCGGTATAGCTGAGGTTATGGTCAAAGCGCCCGCTGTCCAGAAAGATCAGCGTTTCGGCGATCACAACTGGGTTGAGCATCATGAAGGTGTGGGTGACGGGCAGTGCAATCTGATCCGTCATCCCCGCGAGCGTGGTGCTGGCGACCGAGACCTTGCCATCATCCGGGCCGGGAATCACCACCGAGGTCAGCGGGTTCAGCGATTGCGTGCCCGCGATCACGCCCACGGGGTAATCCGGCTTTGGCAGCTCTTGCGGCACGGCGGTCGGGTCGGTCCCAAGCTGCAAGCCTGCGGGACCGTTCATCCATTCAAACGCGGCATTTTCGCCAAAGCTGTCGACCAGTTCCGAGCCGTGATTGGGTGGGCCGAGCATGACCACGCGGCCCATAACCTCGGGTTTGTGGCTGGCCAGCCAATAGCGCGCAAGGATGCCGCCCATCGAATGGGTGACAAAATCGACGCGCGCGCCTTTGGGGCATTGCGCCACACGGCTGGCAACGCCTGCGGCGAGTTCGGCAATCGGGGCGGTGGTGGAGGGGTAGCTTTCGTTGATCACAACATGGCCCTTGGCCTCCAGTGCCGCCTGCATCGCGACTAAGGAGGTCTCGGTGCGCGCGAGGCCATGCAGCAGAACGACACAATCCGCCTGAGCGGGGTTATTCTGTATAGTCGCCGCCAACAGGATAAAAATCATCGCTTTTCTCATCGCCGCATTAAAGCGCATCTTATGTGCAGGGCAAGCAGGGTTTGCGGCTTGTCTCCGCGCGGGTGGCTGGTAGAAATCACCCGTCCGGGTTGGCCCGGACATTCTCAGGGCGGGGTGCAACTCCCCACCGGCGGTATAGCCCGCGAGCGCCTTTGGCTTTGGTCTTTCGGGGCTTTGGCCTTGGGGTCAGCAGATCCGGTGTAACTCCGGGGCCGACGGTATAGTCCGGATGCAAGAGAATGCGCGCAGCCTCAACCGTTTTGCGGGGGGTGTTGGCGTGTCATGTCCCCCTGATTGATGTTGGTCTTGAAGGAGGACAGGCATGAATCAGTCGAATACTACACCGCTGAAGGGCGCTGCGTTCATGGTGCTGGCGGGGGTGGCCTTTGCAGCGGCCAATGCGATCACCTGGACCGTCACCTATAAGATGGGCTTCAAGCCGCAATCGGATGCGTTCTGGCAATATGCCATCGCCACGCTGTTCTCTCTGCCGTTCATCTGGCGGCAGGGGGTGACGAGTATGAAAACGGGGCATCCGTGGCTGCACGGGCTGCGCATCCTGCTGTCGGTGCTGGGCGTGCAGGCGTTTACCCAGGCTTTCGCGGCGGGCATGGCGCCCTGGCATGTGGTGGCCTTGGTGATGACTTCACCGTTCTTCGTGCTGATCGGGGCGGCGGTGTTTTTGCGCGAAAGGGTGGCGGCGAACCGCTGGCTGGCGGCGGTGATCGGGTTTTCGGGCGCGATGATCCTGCTGCGGCCGTGGGAGGGCGCGTTGACGCTTGCTACGCTCTATCCGATCATTGCCGCGATCTGCTGGGGTGGCGCGTCGCTGATAACCAAGCGGCTGACCGCGGCCGAGCCGCAAACCGCGATCACGATGTGGCTGTTGCTGCTGCTGACGCCGATCAATGGGCTGTTCTCCTTGCACGCCGGGTTTGAAATTCCGACCGGAAGCGTGCTTGCCCTGCTGATCCTTGGCGGAGCGGTGATGTATGCCGCCCAGCATTTCCTGACCCTCGCCTATGCCGCCGCCGATGCAGGATTTGTGCAGCCGTTTGATGATCTGAAGCTGTTCTCCAACATCGCCGTCAGTTGGCTGGTGTTGGGTTTCGCCCCGGAAGGTGCCTATTGGTTGGGCGTCGCCCTGATCCTTGCAGGCTCGATGTATCTGTTGTGGTCGGAACGGCAGGGGCAAACTGCCGTTGCGGCAGGATAAGCTCTTGACCTTGGCGGGTGCGGCCTTCAGCCTAAGCCAATGTCCAAACGCCCCACCCGCCTCGCCACCCGCGCGCTGATCTTGCATGAGGATCGGCTGCTTTTGGTCAACGCCTATCCCGGTGCGCGCTCCGATCTGTGGTGCGCGCCGGGGGGTGGGGTGGAATCCGGCACCTCACTGCCAGTCAACCTCGCCCGTGAAGTGCATGAGGAAACCGGGCTTTCGGTGACGGTCGGCCTGCCCGCTTTGATCAACGAATTTCACGACCCGGTGTCGGGTTTCCATCAGGTGGATATCTTCTTTCGCTGCACCGTCATTGCAGGCGCAATCAACGCCAGCTGGCGCGACCCGGAAGGCGTCGTCACCCAACGGCGCTTCTTCTCCCGCGCCGATCTGGAGGCAGGCCGCATCCGCTTCAAACCCGACAGCCTGATCGCGACCGCTTGGGGCACCGGCATCCTCTATGACCCGCTGGAAGTCATCGTCAGATGAGCCGCGCGTTTGTCAAAGAAGGCGATGGCACCCTTGATCCGCTGCCCGATCTGCCGCTGTCGCCGCATCCGAATTACGTCACCCCGCGCGGCCTAAACGCGCTGCAATCCCGCCTGCGCGATCTGCAAACCACGCTGAACGGCCTGAAATCCCGCGCCGAACGGCTGGATAAACTGCCGGAAGCCGCCGCCGAGCGTGACATCCGCTATATCGAGGCCCGCTTGCGTTCTGCCATCCTGATCGACCCCGCCACCCTGCCCCTCAGCGAAGTGGCCTTCGGTCTTGCCGTTACCGTTGCAGACCACAACGGCACCCAGACCACCTACGAGATCACTGGAGAGGACGAGGCCGACGCCCCCTTGGGGCGCATCGCGCCACAATCGCCGCTGGCCCGCGCGTTGATCGGCGCGCTGGTCGGCGATGAGGTGATCTGGCGCAAACCCTCCGGCCCCGTCACTTTGGAAATCCTGCGCATAAGCCATGCTGATTCGTGAGTTACACCCCACCCACGATCTTGCCGCCCTCACCGCCCTGCAAACCGAGGCGCAGGATTATTGGCTGCTCGCCGATGGCCAGTGCGATCCCGCGCAAAAGGCCGTCGCATTTTTCACCGACTGCCCGCCCCACTGCGACCCGGCGCAAAGCCACCGGCTTGGGCTGTTCCATGACGGGAAGCTCAGCGGGCCCAGTCTTTCGGGAATAGCCGAACTTTCCTTCGGTTTCCCCGCGCCAAACGATGCCTATCTTGGCCTGATGCTGCTCGCCCCCCGCCTGCGTGGCATGGGTGCCGGGCCAATCCTGCTGGCCGAGATCGAATCCCGCGCCCGCGGCGCCCAATCACCGACGCTGTACCTCGCCGTGCTAGAGGCCAACCCGCGCGGCCGCGCCTTCTGGCAGCGCATGGGTTTCACCCCCACCGGAGTCACCGGCCATGACGCGGACACCGGCCACATTCTGCACCGCTTGGCGAAGCCGCTGTAAGCCTTAGCTCAACGCATAGCTGAAATGCCCGGTCCACCAGCCATGATCGCTGGAAAATCGCGCGAGAAGTTTGATCAGCCCGGCGATGAGGCCAAGCGGCCCCAACACCAGCGCCGCCGTCTTCAGCCCGCCCGGCTCGTTCAGTTTAGCCACTTGTGTCAGCAAAATCGCCAGCAGCATGGTCATCAATCCGTCTAGAACAACATACATCCAGACCAGAATTTCCGGGCTATATTCATCCGCCGTGATCGCAATCGCGTTGAACGCCCCGAACAAAAGCACAAGGCTCATCCCGATCACCACATAGGCGTTGGTCTTTGCTTGTTTTGCAGGATCGACCATTTCAATACCCTTCAGCTGTGCCATCCGAAAGTCTGGCCACAAGTCGTGCGTTTTGGCAAAAGAAAACCACAATCTCGCCAACACCGAAAGCCCGGCACCCGTTTCCCGCCGCCCGTGGCAAGCGCCCACCGCGCGTAAGCGCTGAAAGGTCTTGCGGCGTAAGCCGCGCAATCAGATCACGCCCGTAGGCCCAATAACCAACGACAAAAGAAAAGGGCGCGGCTTTCGCCACGCCCTTCCCGATCTCAATCCAGAGTGCTGGATTACATCATGCCGTCCATGCCGCCCATGCCGCCCATTCCGCCGCCCATGCCGCCAGCAGCGCCTTTGGGTTCCGGACGATCCGCGATCATCGCTTCGGTGGTGATCAGCAGCGATGCAACCGAAGCTGCATCTTCCAGCGCGGTGCGCACGACTTTCGCCGGGTCGATCACGCCGAAGGCAAACATGTCGCCATATTCTTCGGTCTGAGCGTTGAAGCCGAACGCAAGGTCGGTCGACTCGCGCACTTTGCCAGCCACAACAGCGCCATCCACACCGGCGTTCTGTGCGATCTGACGCAGCGGAGCCTCCAGTGCTTTACGGACGATGTTGATGCCGTTGGTCTGGTCCGGGTTCGCCCCAACCAAGCCTTCCAGCACTTTGCCAGCCTGGATCAACGCCACGCCGCCGCCAACCACGATGCCTTCTTGCACGGCCGCACGGGTCGCGTTCAAAGCGTCATCAACGCGGTCTTTGCGCTCTTTGACTTCGATCTCGGTCATGCCGCCCACTTTGATGACAGCAACGCCGCCCGCCAGTTTCGCCACACGCTCTTGCAGTTTTTCGCGGTCATAGTCCGACGTGGTTTCTTCGATCTGGGTGCGGATCTGCGAAACACGGGCTTCGATCTCGGCCTTGACGCCAGCGCCATCAATGATGGTGGTGTTGTCTTTGGTGATCGAGACTTTCTTGGCTTTGCCGAGCATGTCGATCGTGACCGACTCCAGCTTCATGCCCAGATCTTCCGAGATCACCTGACCGCCGGTCAGCACGGCGATGTCTTGCAGCATGGCTTTACGACGATCGCCGAAACCCGGAGCTTTCACTGCCGCGATTTTCAGACCGCCGCGCAGTTTGTTCACGACCAAAGTCGCCAACGCTTCGCCTTCAACGTCTTCCGAGATGATCAGCAGCGGACGCTGCGATTGGATCACGGCTTCCAACAACGGAACCATCGGCTGCAACGACGAGAGTTTTTTCTCGTGCAGCAGGATCAGCACGTCTTCCAGATCGACAATCATCTTGTCAGCGTTGGTGACGAAGTAAGGCGACAGGTAGCCACGGTCGAACTGCATGCCTTCGACAACGGTGGTTTCGGTTTCCAGACCCTTGTTTTCTTC
>CAYLYV010000157.1:0-10880 GCA_964387655.1 uncultured Cypionkella sp.
ATATCCATTTGCACCTGAACCATCTGCCGCCGGAAACTTTGGCGTTGAGGCTGCCGGGGATTTCGGAAAGCGCGCGGATTTTTGCAGGCGTTGATCTGCATAAAGAACCAATCCCGGTGCTGCCGACGGTGCATTACAACATGGGTGGGATTCCGACCAACTACTTCGGTGAGGTGCTGAACCCGACGGCTGCGAACCCCGATGCCACCGTGCCGGGGCTGATGGCGGTGGGCGAGGCGGGCTGTGCTTCGGTGCATGGCGCGAACCGGTTGGGGTCCAATAGCCTGATCGACCTAGTGGTGTTTGGCCGGGCGGCGGCGATCCGCGCGGGCGAGATCGTGAACCCGAAAGAGCGGGCGGCGGATGTGAACCGGGCTGAGGTTGATAAGGCTTTGGACCGGTTTGATGCGACGCGGCAGGCCAATGGCGCTGTGCCGACCGCCGATCTTCGGTTGGAGATGCAAAAGACCATGCAGGCCGATGCGGCGGTGTTCCGTACCGACAAGACCCTTGGCGAAGGGGTTGCGAAGATGACGGCGATTGCGGGCAAGATGGGCGACATCAAGGTGACGGATCGGTCCTTGGTGTGGAACTCTGACCTGATGGAAACGCTGGAACTTCAGAACCTTATGCCGAACGCTTTGGCCACGATCTACGGCGCGCATGCCCGCACCGAAAGCCGGGGCGCCCATGCGCATGAGGATTACGCCACGCGCAATGATGCCGATTGGCGCAAGCACACGCTGGCTTGGGTTGACGGAAATTCGGTCAAGCTGGACTATCGGCCAGTGCATACCGCTCCGCTGACTGCGGAAGCCGATGGCGGGATTTCGTTGAAGAAGATTGCGCCGGCTGAAAGGAAGTTCTGATGCGGAGCGTCGCCCTATTGATGGTGCTGGCAATGGCGGCCTGCGTCAGCGGTGGGGCTTCGCAACCTTCGGTGACGGTGGTTGAACAATGTATGGCAGAGTCAGGGTTCACCGCACGGGCAGCGGCGGCCCCTGCCTCGGGTGGGCAGGCGGTTGTGTCAGCCACGCCGAAAGAATTGGCGGCGATCAATGCCTGCGAGAAGGCAAAAGCTACCGCTGCACCAAGTGCGGGCGGCAGGCGGGTGGTGGTGGAAACCGAAAGCAATGGCACGATGACCGTTGAAACTTACACGCGTGCGACGCCGCCCGTTGCAGCCAAGGCTGCGGCTTCGACCGCACGAACGGGACGCCGGGCTTGCCGCAATACGATGGTTGGAGGAGATGGCTATGCTTGTGTCCCGATTTAGCGCTCTTGGCGCGCTGGTTGCTGTAAGCCTGCTTGCCGCCTGTGATCCGCAGGTTCTGGCGGATAAAGCGATGCGGCGGACGGCGGAGACGGTGGTGCGCCCGGTTTTGGCGCGCGAATTGCCGGGCAATGTGGCGGAAGCTGCGACGCAATGCGTGCTCGATGCGGCAGGAACGGACGAAATCCGGGCTTTGGCGCGGGATGTCGGTGTGGAGGCGGGCACTTTGACGGTGCAGAATATTCGTAACTTTGCCACACGGCCCAGTGCTGCGGCCTGCTTTGCACGCAATGGCGTGCCGCCGTTGAAAGGGTAAAAGTCATGCGCCCGACCCTCGCCTTGCTTGCCCTGTTGCCGCTGATCGCCTGCGGGCCGATCAGCCGTGCGCAGGCCGAGCGCGAGTGTTTTGAGCGCGCCCGTCTGGCCGAGCAGCCGCGCGGTGAGGTTGGGGTGGGGATCGGTTCGAACGGTCGCAAAACCACGTTCGGCGAGATCACCTTCAGCAGCGATTACCTTCAGGGCAAAGATCCTGACCAAGTTTACCAAAATTGCGTCTATCACCGCTCGGGTGAGATGCCGACGCGTCCCTACAGCAGCATTCCCGCCAGCCGATATTGACGCGGAAGATAAGAGAAGGTCTGAGATATGGTTCAGTTCACCCTGCCGAAAAACTCGAAAATCCGCACCGGCAAGACCTGGCCGAAGCCTGCGGGCAGCAATGTGCGCAAGTTCCAGATCTATCGCTGGAGCCCGGATGACGGCGAAAACCCGCGGGTGGACAGCTATTTCGTCGATATGGACAGTTGCGGGCCGATGATTCTGGATGCGCTGATCAAGATCAAGAATGAGATCGACCCGACGTTGACCTTCCGCCGCTCTTGCCGGGAAGGCATTTGCGGCAGTTGTGCGATGAACATTGACGGCATCAACACGCTGGCGTGCATCTATGGTCTGGATGAGGTGAAGGGCGATGTGAAGATCTATCCGCTGCCGCATATGCCGGTGGTGAAGGATCTGATCCCCGACCTCACGCATTTCTACGCCCAGCACGCCAGCATCATGCCGTGGCTGGAGACCAAGACCAACAAGCCCGCGAAAGAATGGCGGCAATCTATTGAGGATCGCTCCAAGCTCGACGGGCTGTATGAATGCGTGATGTGCGCCTGTTGCAGCACGTCTTGCCCCAGCTATTGGTGGAATGGCGATAAATATCTCGGGCCAGCCGCCCTGCTGCATGCCTATCGCTGGATCATCGACAGCCGGGATGAGGCGACGGGCGCGCGGTTGGATGATCTGGAAGACCCGTTCAAGCTCTATCGCTGCCACACGATCATGAACTGCACCAAGACCTGCCCGAAGGGGTTGAACCCGGCCAAGGCGATTGCCGAGATCAAAAAGATGATGGTCGATCGGGTGGTGTAAAGCTTTGTCGGCGTTTGAGCATTACAAAAGGCGTGCCCGCAGGGCGCGCCTTTTTGATTACCAGACGGCGCTTCAGCTATCGGTCAGCGCCAGCAAGGCTGCTTGGGTGTCGGTTGAGAAACTTTCAAAGCCTTCGGTCAGATTGTGCAGATCATCGACGATCTGGGCAATCTCGGCACGTTCAGCGGCGGTAAAATCTGGTCCGGTTTTGGTCACGCCTGCGATGGTGCGCGAGGTTTGCGGCCCCATCGCATAGGTCCAGCCGTTGTGCAGCCCATGCGCCAGCGCGTCACGCATGACGCCTTGCGGGTCTTGATCGGCGAGGTCGGCCCAGTTGACCGCGCCGACATGGGTCAGCCCCCAATGCACCACCGGATCGCTGAGCATGAATCCACGCTCGCTGTAGTGGTCAATCCATGCCTGAGCATAGGTTCTGTACAAGATCGTCGGGCGCGTGTAACGGATGTGGATCGCCAGAGCAAAACCACTGTCACAGAGCGCCCGCAGCCGGGTTAACCGTTCTGAAACGGAGTCTACCTTAGTCATAGCCTTCACGATCACTCACCCTTTGGATGCTAGAGGTTGCGAATTACACTTTATCCGGGCAATGTCTACGGGACGAGGCTATGACTTGGCAGAGCCCTCGGCAACTGTTTTGAGCATATGACATTTCTGCAGGCAATGAAAAATCAGATCGAACATATTGCCCCGGCGGGTTCTTATGTCGCTTTGCGGGTTGGGTTCTCATTTCCTGAGGAGGAGATGAATAATCTGCCTGACATCTGGGTGGAGTTTTATACAACCCATGGGTTAGTTGTGCAAGATCCGGCGATGCGCTGGGTGTATGGCAATGTGGGGGGCATCCGGTTTTCGGAAATGACCGCGACCGATCCGCATCAGGTGCGCGCCCATGCGGCGGTGTTTGGTCTGGGCCATGGTGCCGCGGTGTCGGTGATGACGCCGCAAGACAAGGGGCGGCGCAGCTATGGGCTGTTCTTCCGAGATGACCGCGACTTTGAAGATGCCGAGATGGAAGGGCTGTTGCGAATCATGCAACAGTTGCACGCGGGGCCAGAAGACGAGAAAAGCCTCACAAATGCCGAAGTGGAAGCGCTGAAGCTGCAATCTGAGGGGCTGCGGCTGAAACAAATTGCGGCGCGGCTGGGAATTTCGGAAAGCGCTGTGAAGGCCCGCTTAAACAACGTCAAGCGTAAGTTGGGCGCGCGGACACAATCCCAAGCGGCTTCGATCGCCGCCGCGCGGCGGATTCTTTAACCGCCGCTGATAATCCAGCAAATTTTAACTATTGCGACAGTCGCGCTAAATTTGCGGACTGTCCGAAAATACAACTTCCGGGGTATTGTCGCTGTATCAGAAACGATTCAGCATGTTTAGGAGTATCCTATGGACAATATCCGGTTCGATTTTTCCGATTTCCATCGTTACGGTTCGGCATTTTACGATTTTTTGGCTTTGCGCAAACAGGTGTTTGTCGACCAACTCGGCTGGGATGTGCCGCATAATGCCAAGGTCGAAATGGACCAATATGACACGCCGGTGGCGCATTACTCGCTGGTTTTAAGACACGGCCAGGTTGTAGGCGGCGCGCGCGCCATGGCCACGACCGCAACCTGGGGCGAGCATACCTATATGCTGCGCGATGCCTATTCCGGCAAGCTGCCGCATATTCCCTCGCATATCATGTCGGTGGAAATCGCCACGCCGCATGTCTGGGAATGCACGCGGCTGGTGATCTCGGATTCGCTGACAACAGCGGCAGAGCGCAGCGAATGTCTGACGGCAATTGTGGACGGTTTGGTGGAAATCACCCGCGCGGAGGGCGGCGAGGAGCTGATTTGTCTGTCGTCGCTGGCGCTGATGCGGGCTTTGCGGCAGATCGGCTATGAAGTGTCGCGGCTGGGCGATACCTATCGCAACGACGAGGACGGGCGGCAATATGCGGTGCTGCGGATGCCGGCCGAGTTTTCGCGGGCGCGGCAGCGGCGGGTGGCCCCGATCCCGTTCCCAAGCCATCGGTTGCGGGCCGAGCCGAGCTTCTTGCAGGGGGCGACGGCTTAGGCCATGCTGCTGGCGATGAAAAGGAAGCCCTATGCCGTTGTTATTGCTGGTTCTGCTGGTGGCTGTGTTTGTCTATGCGTGGGCGGCACGCCGCAACTCGACGCTGACGCGCAACTGCCGCTGGCGGTTGGATCGCAGGACGGGGCCGAGCAGTTATCACTGCGCCGCCTGTGGCGCGGTCTGTGATCCGGGGGCGGGCCGCGCGCCGAGGCAATGTTTGCGGGCGGCTTAGGCTGGGCGGATTGGGCGTGCTGACACGATTTGGGAGAATGCGATGAAACCGAACCAGCCTGACCATGCAGCGCCTGCCGATGCAGAGGCGCGCAAAGCGGTGGCGCCGGTGATCTGCTACCCCGTCTCGGGCCTGCCGCGCCCGGATCTGGCACCCTATCTGGCGGCACGGGAGGGGTGGAGGAAAGTGGCCGAAGTGCTGGTGCCCGCGCGGGAGGCGCGGTGTTTTGACGTGCCCGCCGGGCATTTCTTTCGCATCACCAGCGTTGAGGGGGCACAGGTGGGCGATCTTAATCTGTGGAACGCCACCGATCTGTCAGAGCGGTTTTTTTCGGGCAAAACCCGTGCCTTGCACGGCACGCATCTGTCGGCGGGCGACCGGATGTGGTCGGCGCTGCCCTATCTGCGGGAGATGGCTTTGATCACCGAGGATAGCCTCGATTGGTATGGCTTTGACGCCTTCGGCGGCGCGGTGCATGACGTGATCGGCACCCGCTGCGACCCCTACACCAGCAATTTGCTGTCGGGCGGGCAGTATCACCATTGCTGCCATTCCAACCTGACGCGGGCGCTGGCGGCGCGCACGGGCCTTCCGCTGTGGCAGGCCGAGGCGCAGGTGCATGATGTGCTGAACGTGTTCATGTGTACGGGATTTACCCGCGACACCGGGCAGTATTTCATGAAGGCGAGCCCGGTGCGACCCGGTGATTTCATCGAATTCTTTGCCGCGATGGACCTGATCGGTGGGCTGTCAGCTTGCCCCGGTGGTGATTGCTCATCGGAACATTCCTCGGATCAGGCGGCGTGTTATCCGCTGCTGGTGGAGGTATTCAAGCCTGCGGCCTTGCCCGAGGGCTGGCATCCGGCGGCGGCGAATGGCTATGATCGCAGTCACGGCGTTTAGGCGCTCCACAAGCCAGTGGAACGCCATTTCGCTGTCTAGCAATACCGCTCAATCGCCAGCAGTTGATGATCGCCATAGCGGTCGCCCGCGGCGAAGCCGGGGGGCAGCAGGCGGTCGATTTCGGCGTGATCTTCAGGCGTCAGGGTGATCTCGGTGGCCTGCGCCCATTGCTTCAGATTTTCCGCCTTGCGGGTGCCGGGGATCGGGATCAGATGATCGCCTTTCGCCAAGATCCACGCCAGAGCCGTGGCGGGGGTGGTCCAGCCGCGCCCCGCACAGAAGGCGCGGAATGCGTTGATCGTATCGGTGTTTTCGCTGAAATTCGGCTCGGTAAAGCGCGGGTTCTGGCCGCGGAAACCGTCAGTGGGTTTGATGAGGGGCGTATCGCCCAACATGCCGCGCGCCAGCGGTGAGAACGGGATGAAGGCCACGCCAAGCGCTTTGCAGGCTTGGATCAGGCCCAGTTCGGGCTGGCGACTCCACAGCGAATATTCGTTTTGCACCGCCCTGCAGGGATGGATTTTATGGGCGGCGCGCAGGGTGTCGGGGGCGATTTCCGACATGCCGTAGCCGCCGATTTTGCCTTCCTCGATCAGCCGCGACAGGGTGCCAATCACCTCGGCCAAGGGACGGGCATGTTCGCGGCGGTGGATGTAGAACAGTTCGACATGATCGCGGTTCAGCCGTTTCAGCGAGGCTTCCAATTCGGTGCGCAGATGGGCTTCGGAATTGTCAATGCGGCGCGGCGGGCCGGAGACGAAGCTGGCTTTGGTGGCGATGGTGACAGTCGGGCGGCGCGTGGTCAGCCATGTGCCGATGATGGTTTCCGAAATGCCCATGCCGTAGATATTGGCGGTGTCGATGAAGGTGATGCCTTGATCCAGCATTGCATCCAGGCAGGCCAAGCTTTCGGCCTCGTTGGTGTCGCCGAAAATGCCACCGAAGGACATCGCGCCGAGGCCAATGGCGGATACATTTGGGCCGTTTTGACCGAGTTTGCGGGTTTTCATGGGCGTCTCCTGCTGAGGGGATCGCAATAGACGCCCACGAATCGGCTAGGTCAAGGGTGCATGTAGTGCAGGCCCTGGAAGTTCTGCCGCAGTGCAGCGGTGCGGGGGGCGACGGTTTCGGGGGCATTGGAGCGCAGGGCTTCGGCGATCAGGGCAGCAAGGGCAGGGGCGTCTTTCGGGCTGACGCCGCGCCGCACCAGTTCCGGGGTTCCGATGCGCAAGCCGTTGAGATCATTCGGAACCTCTGCAATCGGCAGGCCGATGCCGCAGGCAAGGAAACCGGCTTTGCGCAGGGTCTTCGAGGCGGTCTGACCGCCGCCAAAGCCTGCCGCCTCGATGGCGAATTGGTGGCTTTGCGTGCTGCCTTGGCCTGCGGCAAAGATCGGCAGGCCGAGGGCGCTGAGTTCTCGTGCCAAGGCCTGCGCCAGATTGACCATCGCCTGCGCATAGGCCGCGCCATAGTCGCGCCAATCCAAGAGCGACAGCGCCAAAGCGGCGGATTTCGCGGCATCAAAGTTGGCGGTCATACCGGGGTAGGCGATGTGATCGAGACGCTCGGCAATCTCGGCGTCATTGGTCACGATCAGCCCGCCTGCGGGGCCGCCAAGCGATTTATAGGTGCTCATCGTCATCAGATGCGCGCCTTGGCTCAGCGGATTGGCCCACAACCCGCCCGCGATGATGCCGCATTGATGGGCGGCGTCAAACAGCACCTTTGCGCCGACCTCGTCGGCAATGGCGCGGATTTCTGCGACCGGATGCGGGAACAGGTTAAGGCTGCCGCCGATGGTGATCAGCTTGGGTTTCACTTGATGGGCAAGGCTGCGAAGTTGTTCCAGATCAATGGTATAGCCGTCCGCATTGACCGGAGCGGGATGGGTGATCAGACCGTAAAGCCCGGCACAACCAGCGGCGTGATGGGTGACATGGCCGCCGATGGTGGCGGGGGGAGCGATGATCACATCGCCGGGTTTGGTCAGCGCCATGAAGCCGTAAAGGTTGGCCAAAGCCCCGGAGCCGACGCGGATTTCGGCATACTGGGCTTGGAAAATCTCGGCGGCGAGTTCGGCGGCAATCACCTCGATCTCCTCAATCGCCTCTAGCCCCATTTCATACTTATCACCCGGATAACCAAGGGAGGGGCGACTGCCGAGACCGCGCGACAGGGCGGCTTCGGCGCGGGGATTCATGATGTTGGTGGCGGGGTTGAGGTTGAAGCAATCGCGGTCGTGGATTTGGGTGTTGGCTTGGATCAGGGTTTCAATCCGGTTAGCGACCTGTGCCGACGGCGCGGTGGCGTCAGTGGCAAGGCGTTGGATCAGGCTTTCGCAGGCGGCGGGAACCCAAGGGCGGGCGGCAAGATGGGGCATGGTGATCTCCTTTTGTCACAGCAGACCAGAGCGGGGGCTTGCGGGCAAATCAGAATTGCGGAAAACTAGGTTTAGAAAAACTATGGTATGAAAAATTAACCTTAGAAAAATTGAGGTAACATGGCTGTTGCTCCGCCCCGCCCGAAAGACTTGGCCCTGTCGGCTCTGCGCGCCTTTGAGGCGGCGGCGCGGCTGGGCAGTTTTGCTTTGGCCGCTGCCGAATTGGGGGTGACGGCGGGGGCGGTGACGGCGCATGTGAAGGCGCTGGAGGCGGCGTTGGGATCGCCGTTGTTTCAGCGTGCTGGGCGCGGGGTGGTGCTGACAGCGGCGGGCGCGCGGGCCTTGCCTGAATTCACTTCGGCTTTCGATGCGCTGGGGGCGGCGGTGCAGGTTTTGCGCGCCGAGGCAGCGCCGCGCGTGGTGCATATCGCGACTTTGCCGTCGATTGCGCAGCTGTGGCTCTCGCCGCGCTTGCCTGCGTTGCGCGCGGCGGCACCCGAGATTGAAATCTCGATCACCGCAATGGAGGCCCCGCCGAACCTGAAGCGGTTGCCCTATGATCTGAGCCTGTTTTACGGCGAGGGCGATCAGATCATCGCGCCGGATGTGATTTTTCCGGTGTGTTCTCCAGCACTTGCGGGGAGGTTGCAGCGACCCGAGGATTTGGCAGGGGTGACTTGTCTGACCGACGCGAGTTGGGCGCAGGATTGGCGCATCTGGGCGGAAGCGGCAATGCCGGGGGTGAGTTTCACCCCGCGCGGGCCGATGTTTTCGCTTTATGCGCTGGCGGTGGAGGAGGCTGCGGGTGGCGCGGGCGTGCTGATGGCGCATGGCGCTTTGGTCGCTTCGCATCTGGCGGCGGGCGCGTTGGTGGCCCCATTTGCGCAGCGTGTCACGCTGCCGGGCGGCTTGCGATTGTGGTCGGCCCGGCCGATGCGACCGGGCAGTGCGGTGCAGCGCGCCGCGCGGTTTTTGCAGGTGGCAGGCGCGCGGATATCAGGCGAAGGCGGCCTCTAGCGCCACCTCGACCATCGCACCAAAGCTGGTTTCGCGCTGATCGGCGGGCAGGGCTGCGTCGGTCAGGATGTGGTCGGAGATCGTCAGCACCGCCAGCGCACGACGGTTATAGCGAGCGGCGAGCATGTAGAGCTCAGCCGCCTCCATCTCGACGCATAAAGTGCCGTGGCGTTGCAACTGATCGGACAAATCCTGCCGTTCGTCATAGAAGGTGTCAGACGAGAAAATCCCGCCGACATGCACCGGCACGCCGATTTTCAGCGCGGCTTTATGCGCCGCCGTCAGCAGGCCAAAGTCGGCGCAGGGGGCGAAGTTCAACTCGCGGAACAGGCTTTGCGATGGGCTGCCGCAGGTGCTGGCGGTCTGCGCCAGAACCACGTCATGCACGTTCACATGGGTCTGCAAAGCCCCCGCCGAGCCAATGCGGATCAGGGTTTGTGCGCCATAATCTTTTATCAATTCATTGGCATAGATCGACAGCGACGGCATCCCCATCCCCGAGCCATGGATGGTGACCCGGTGGCCGCGCCAGGTGCCGGTATAGCCCAGCATGCCGCGCACCTCGTTCACCAACACCGGGTTTTCGAGGTAGTTTTGTGCCGCCCACCGCGCACGGTAGGGGTCGCCCGGCAAGAGCACGGTTTCGGCAATCTCGCCGGGTTTGGCACCGATATGAAAGGTCATCGCATTCTCCGATTTTCGGCGAAGCTATGACGTTTTGTGGGGCAGGGGAAGGCTTAGACCAGAGAAGTCTTAAGTCAGAGAAGCCTTAGGCCAACCCTGCCGCGAAGCTGGATTTGTTCAGGCAGAACTCGGCGTCCGAGGGTTTCGCCAGCGCGCCGCGTTCCAGCACTTTGCTGCAATTCTTGCGGTCTTTGCATTGGCCGCAGGTATAGAGCAACTCGTAGTAGCGGTCGTGATCGGCGTGCAGTTGCGCCTCGGTCAGCCCGAATATCTGCGCCATCGCCGCAACGCGGTCGGGCACATCCTGCGGCATCCGCGCGAAAGCTTCGATCTGATCGCGGGTCATGCCCAGATCGTCCAACTCGCGCTGGCTGAGATGCGCGATTTCCTTAAGGTCTTGCCAGCGGTGCATCAGCGCCTTGATCCGATCAAACATGGGTGTCTCCTGTGTTGCAGGAGGCGTGCCACAAAATGGGGGTGCCGGATTTGATCTGGCGCAAATCTGGCACTGGCCGGTGGGTTATTCCGCCGCCAGCGTGGTTTTATCGACCAGACCGACGATATCCAGCATGATCCGGTTCAACTCGAAGTCTTTCGGGGTGTAGACGGCGGCGACGCCCATCGCGCGCAGCGCCTTCGCGTCGTCTTCCGGGATGATGCCGCCGACGACAAGCGGGGTGTCGGAAAGCCCGGCCTCACGCATCCTTTGCAAGGTGTCGCGGATCAGGGGGATATGGCTACCCGACAAGATCGAAAGGCCGACGACATGGGCGTTTTGATCCACCGCAGCAGCGACGATTTCGGCGGGGGTCAGGCGGATGCCTTCGTAATGGATGTCCATGCCGCAATCGCGGGCGCGGGCGGCGATTTGTTCGGCCCCATTGGAGTGA
>CAYLYV010000158.1:0-10854 GCA_964387655.1 uncultured Cypionkella sp.
CTCCGCGTCGGTATCGGTGGCCCGGTGGGCGCGGGCAAAACCACCCTGACCGAACACCTCTGCCGCGCCTTGGCCAAGCGTTGTTCGATGGCCGCGATCACCAATGACATTTACACCCGCGAGGACGCCGATTACCTGACCCGCGCGCAAGTGCTGCCCGCCAGCCGCATCCGGGGGGTTGAGACCGGTGGCTGCCCGCATACCGCGATCCGCGAAGACGCCAGCATCAACCTCGCCGCGATTGCCGATCTGCGGGAGAATTTCCCCGACCTAGACCTGATCCTGATTGAGTCGGGAGGCGATAACCTCGCCGCCACCTTCTCGCCCGAACTCGCCGATATCACCATCTACGTCATCGACACCGCCGCAGGTCAAGACATTCCCCGCAAACGCGGCCCCGGCGTGACCCGCTCTGATCTGCTTGTGGTCAACAAAACCGACCTCGCGCCCTATGTCGGCGTCGATCTGACCCTGCTGGAAGCCGACACCCAAACCGCCCGCGCCCAGCGCCCCTATGTGCTGGCACAACTCCGCCACGGCAAGGGCATCGCAGAGGTGGTGGCCTTCCTAGAGCGCGAAGGCGGCCTCATTCTAACCTAACGCCCCCGAATTGCTCTGTCTCAAATACTCATCTTGGCGCCGCGTCCCCGCCCGCCTAACGCCCCGGCACCATCCGCGACAGCACGCCGTCCATCGCTTCATCCCAAGCCGCCAGCGCGCCGCGCTGATCCAGCACACCCACCAACTGCTCGGTGATGCCACCCTTGGTCGTCACCCCCACCGCGATTTCGTCCAAGCCCGCCTCGGCCTGCAACAACACCTCGGCATTGCCGCGGAACGTCTCGGCCACCAAAGCCCGCGCCACGCCGGCGTCCAAACCCTGCCGCTCATACCAGCGCACCAGATGCCGCATCAGGAAGATCGACGCGCCGGACATGGCGCCAAACACCGCCGCCGTTTCATAGGCCTGCACATCGGCAAACCGATGCACCGGGCCGAGCAGCGCCAGAAACGCCTCCCATTCCGCATCGCCCGGATGGATCAACGATGGCCCCGCCGAGAACGCATTGGCAAACCCCGGCATCATCGCGCAGAACGCCTTTGCCGGGGCCACCGCTGCCGTCAGGTCGGCCAAAGATGCCCCCGCCATCGCAGAACACACCGATTGGCCCTCGCGAAACTGCAAGCCCGCCAGCACCGCAAGCCCGGTCGCGGCAGGCAGGCAGACCAGCACCCTCTCGCACTGATCGACCATCGCCTGATTGCTTTCCGCCACAGTACAACGATAGGTCTCCGCCAGCCGCGCTGCCTTATCGCCCGAGCGGGGGCTGAGCACAAACTCCACCCCCTGCGCGCCCTGCACCAGATATTCCGCCAGATGCCCGACGCCTAACACCCCAATCTTCATGGCATTTCTTCCAACACCTGCGCCATCGCCGCACTGGTCGCGGAAATATCCGCCTCGGTATGCACCACCGACGACAGCGAATGCAGCGTCGCCGAGGGGTTCATGTAGATGCCCTTATCCATCAGCCGCAGCGCGAAATCGCGGAATTTGGCGCGGTCGACATGACCACAGAAATCGCGGTAATCCGTCACCTCGTCCAGATCGGTGAAGAAAATCTGGAACATCGAATTCACCCCCTGCACCACGATCTTGTGGCGGTTGGAATGCTTGGCGACCTTGCGCACCTCATCCGTCATCGCTTTGCCGAGGTTCTTGATGCGGCGGAACCCCGACTGATCATCGGCGAGCATGGTCTGCAACATCACCTTGGTAACATGCAAAGCCAAGCGCCCGGCGTTATGGGTGCCAAAGTGCAAAACCTTGCCCCATTCCAGACCCGCCATCACATCCGCGCGCCCACCGATCATCGCCATCGGCAACCCGCCGCCCAAGGCCTTGCCATAGGTGACAATATCAGGGGTCAAGCCATACAACTCCGCACAGCCCCCCGCCGCCAGACGGAACCCCGTCACCGTCTCATCGAGATAAAACAGCGCACCATGCTGCTGGCACAGCTCTTGCATCCGCATGAGGTACCCCGGTTTCGGCGGGATCACCCCCATGTTCGACATCACCCCTTCGGTGACGACACAGGCGGCATCGCGCCCGTGCAAAGCCATGACCCGCTCCAGCGCCTCGAAGTCGTTCCAACGGCAGACGATGGTATCCGCCTGCGCCTCGGGCGGGATCCCTGACGAGTCACAGATGCGGATCGGATCATTCGGATGCCCCAAAGCCGCCACGGGCATCGGGTTGGTGTTCAAGAGGATATTATCCGCCCAACCGTGATAATGTCCCTCAAACTTGATGATCTTGCGCCGCCCGGTATGGCCGCGCGCGAGGCGAAACGCCGCCATGCAGGCCTCGGTGCCGGTGTTGGCAAACCGCACCTTATCGACATGCGGCAGAAGACCGACGAGGATCTCCGCCACCTCCACCTCAACCTCCAAAGCGGTGGCGAAATGACTGCCGCGCATGATCTCGCGGCTGACCACCTCGACTATCGCCGGATGCGCATGGCCCAAGGGCAACGCGCCAAACGCCATCATCCAGTCGATATATTCCCGCCCATCGACATCATACAGCCGCGCGCCCGCGCCATGGCTCATATAGCGCGGCGCCCCACCAAAGGTCGCAGGCCCGCGTGAGGCCGAAGACACCCCCTCCACCAAAACCTTCATGCCGCGCTCAAACAAACTTTGCGATGTATTGGCCATCTGAAATCCCTCCCAAGCTGCCAAACTATCGCGCCCAGACGCGTCGCAAAGCAATGCCCACACCGACACGCAGCAGCGTATTTTGGTCATTGCACCTTGCCCGGTTTTAAAGCTTCGGCCGCTTCATCGTTTCACATTGGCTCAAATATCCCGGGGTCCGGGGCAGCGCCCCGGGGCTTCAACGGGCACAATCGTTAAAAATTCGTTAAAACACCCACATCAAGCCTCTGTTATCCCACAACAATAAAAGGTCCCGAGTTGGGACCCGTCACGGCATCACCTCAAACCGATCGACATCGACCATGCCATGATCGGTGATTTTCAGATGCGGGATTACTGGCAGGCACAGGAAAGCCAGTTGCAAGAACGGCTCCTCCAGCGTCACCCCCAAGGAGGCCGCCGCCGCCCGAAGCGCCGTCAAATCGGCCCGCACCTCCTCAAACGAGTTCAAGCTCATCAATCCCGCCACCGGCAGCGCGAGTTCGGCCAGCACGCGGCCATTCTCGACCACCACAAAGCCGCCCTCAATCTCGCCCAGCCGCTGCACCGCCAGCGCCATATCCTCGTAATCCGCCCCCACCACGGCGATGTTGTGGTGGTCATGACAGACCGTCGAGCCAATCGCCCCCCTAGCCAACCCGAACCCTTTCACGAACCCGGTGGCCTTGTTCCCATTCACCCCGTGCCGCTCGATCACCGCGATCTTCACCAGATCGCGGGCGATGTCGGGCCGCTTGTCGCCATCCTCGGGGGCGATATCAAAGGTCAGATGTTCGGTGATGATCTTGCCCGGCAAAATCCCGATCACCGGGGTTTCCACCCGATTGCCGCCGGTGCGGAAATGCTGCGCTTCAATCACAGGGGCCTTCACCGAGTGCCGCGCCACCTCCGGGATCAACTCCCGCGCCGCGAAGGCCGCCTCGGTGATCTCCACACCGCCGGTGAACACCCGCGCCACCCGGCAGCTTTCGAGGCTGTCGATCACCACGATATCCGCCCGCTTGCCCGGCGCGATCAAACCGCGATCTTTCAGGCCGAACGCCTCGGCGGCGGAAAGACTAGCCGCGCGGTAGACCGCTAAAGGTGGGGCGCCAAGGCTGATCGCGGTGCGGATCAGGTAATCCAGATGGCCATGCTCGCCGATATCCAGCGGGTTGCGATCATCGGTGCAGAAGCACAAATACGGCGCGTGGCGCTCGGTCAGCAGGCCCACCAGCGCGTGCAGATCCTTCGACACCGAGCCTTCGCGGATCAGCACCCGCATCCCCTTGCGCAGCTTTTCCAGCGCTTCCTCGTAGGAGGTCGCCTCATGCTCCGTCCTGATCCCCGCCGCGATATAGCCGTTCAGATCATTTCCCCGCAGCAGAGGCGCGTGGCCGTCGATGTGGCGGCCCTTGAAGGCTTCCAGCTTGGCCATGCAGCCGGGGTCTTTGTAGAGAACGCCGGGGTAGTTCATGAATTCCGCCAGCCCGATTACCCGCGGGTGATGCATCAGCGGCACCAGATCGGCAGCCGCCAGCCGCGCGCCGGTGGTCTCCATATGCGTCGAGGGCACGCAGGAGGACAGGTTGACGCGAAGATCCATCAGGGTGCGAGACGAGGCCTCAAGGAAGTAATTGATCCCGGTGAGGCCGCAGACATTGGCGATCTCATGCGGGTCGCAGATGGCCGTCGTCACCCCATGCGGCGACACGCAGCGGTCGAATTCAAACGGCGTCACAAGGCTGGACTCGATGTGCAGGTGGGTGTCGATGAAGCCCGGCACCAGAATTTGGCCTGAGACATCAATCTCGACGCGGCCCAGGTAGTCGCCAAACACCCCCACAATCGTATCGCCGCAGATCGCCACGTCTGAGGCCACCAGTTCACCGCTGATGAGATCGTAAACCAGACCACCCTTCAGCACGATATCGGCGGGCGTGAGGCCGCGGCCTTGATCAATTCGGTCGGATAGGGCTGCTTTCGGCATGGTAATCTCCTTTTGAATAGGGAAGCTTATGGCGGAGGCTTCGTCCAGTGCGAACTGTCGGGAAGTTCTTCCAGCCAGAGGATCAAATGACACAATCTGCCCCTGCTGCGGCCCATCCGCCCGCCCGCCCTTTGCGCGGCATTGGTCTGAAACTGGCCTCGGTGGTGGTGTTCATCCTGATGTCGTCGCTGATCAAGGTGACAGCGCAGCATGTGCCGCCGGGGCAGACGGTGTTTTTCCGCTCGTTCTTTGCGATTCCGGTGATCGTGGGCTGGCTGGCCATGCGCGGCGAACTGGCGACGGGGTTTCGCGCGCATAATCTGTTCGGGCATTTCTGGCGCGGGCTGATGGGGACGATGGCGATGGGCTTAGGCTTTGCGGGGCTGGCCTATCTGCCGCTGCCCGAGGTCACGGCAATCGGCTATGCCTCGCCCTTGTTGGTGGTGGTGTTTGCCGCGATGTTTCTGGGCGAGGATGTGCGGCTGTTCCGCATCGCCTCGGTGGCATTGGGCTTGGCCGGGGTGATGGTGGTGCTGTCGCCACGGCTGACCATCGTGTCGGGCGATGCCGCGTCGCACCGGGAGGCGTTCGGGGCGATGCTGGTGTTGTGCGGGGCGTTTTGTGCGGCTTTGGCGCAGGTGTTCGTGCGCAAGTTGGTGCATAATGAAAAGACCGCCGCCATCGTATTTTACTTCTCGCTGACCTCGACCTTGCTGTCGCTGACCACTTTGCCATTTGGCTGGGTTGTGCCGACGCCGGTGGAAACCACGCTGCTGGTGTCTTGCGGATTGCTCGGTGGGGTCGGGCAGATCTTGCTGACCTCCAGCCACCGTGAGGCGGATGCGTCGCTGGTGGCCCCCTTCGATTATGCCTCGATGCTGTTCGCGCTGTTGATCGGCTATTTCGCCTTTGACGAGGTGCCAACGCGGACGATGCTGATCGGCGCGGGGCTGGTGATTACGGCAGGCATCCTGATCATCTGGCGCGAGCGGAAATTGGGGTTGGAGCGCGCCAAGGGACGTAAAGCGATGACGCCGCAGGGCTAGCGCCACGATTTTCGCGTTGAAAATCGTCCGGTTAACCCCAGCGGATCGTCAGATCGGCAGGTTTGCTGTTCTGCGTCACCCGGCGGATGTTGGGCAAATCGTTGCTGTCGATCCAGGCGCGGGCCTCGGCGGGGGTTTTCCCGTAATGCGCCCAGCGGGCTTGCAGGCGGCGGTCGAGTTCAGCCTCTGGCACGTCAATCCAGACGGTGAGGTCGAACAAGGGTGCGGCTTCGGGCCAAGGCGATTCGTTCAGCAGCAGGTAGTTGCCTTCGACCACCAGCAGGCGATCTGCGGCGGTCACAATATCGGCCCCGGCGCGGGAGATTTCCAGATCGCGGTCGAACAGCGGGATGGCCACTTCATCCTCGACCCGCAGGCGTCTCAGCAAGTGAAAGAAGCCCTGCGCGTCGAAGGTATCGGGCGCGCCTTTGCGATCCCGCGCGCCTCGGGCGATGAGAATCGCGTCGTCATAGTGAAAGCCGTCCATTGGCACGGCTTTCGCGCCCTGCCCCAAAGCCGCGACCAATTCGGCGGCAAGGGTGGATTTTCCCGCCCCCGGCGGGCCAGCAAGGGCGGTCAGAAACCGCCCTTTGCCTTGAGCCTTCGCCCGGATTATCTCTGCAAGTTCAACCGGAGTCATGCTTGCTCGGTGACGCCTTCGGGGAGTTTTGCCCCGGTCATGAAGGCCACAGCATCCGACATTGAATAGTCCTTCGGGTTGATCTCGCACAGCCGCCGCCCCAGACGGTGGATGTGGATACGGTCGGCAACCTCGAACACATGCGGCATGTTGTGGCTGATCAGGATGATCGGAATCCCGCGCGCGCGCACGTCGCGGATCAGTTCCAGCACGCGGCGGCTTTCCTTGACGCCAAGTGCGGCGGTGGGTTCGTCCAAAATCACAACCTTGGAACCAAAGGCCGCAGCACGCGCCACCGCCACACCCTGACGCTGACCACCCGACAGGGTTTCAACGGCCTGATTGATATTCTGGATGGTCATCAGCCCCAGTTCGGACAGCTTGTCGCGGGCGAACTTCTCCATCCGCGGGCGGTCCATCTGGCGGAAGACCGACCCCATGATGCCGGGTTTGCGCCATTCGCGGCCCAGAAACATGTTGTCGGCAATCGACAGCGCCGGTGACATCGCAAGGTTCTGATAGACCGTCTCGATCCCGACGTCGCGGGCATCGTCGGGGCTGCGGAAGTTGACCGGCGCACCGTCCAGCAGGATCTGGCCGTGGTCGGGGGTGACAGCCCCCGACAGCGCCTTGATCAGCGTCGATTTGCCTGCGCCGTTGTCACCGATCACGGCCACGATTTCACCGGGATAGAGGTCGAAATCGGCCCCGTTCATGGCGACAACCGTGCCATAGCGCTTCATCAGGCCGCGCGCTTCGAGGATGGGTTGAACAGTCGTCATTGCGAAGCCCTCCGCAGCCATTGGTCAAGTGCGACAGCGATGATCACAAGGCAGCCCGCCGCGAACATCTGCCAGTAGTCGTCCACGCCCGCCAGCGACAGGCCGGTGTTGAACACGCCCACGATAAAGGCCCCAAGGACCGAGCCGATGATCGAGCCGCGCCCACCGAACAGCGAGGTGCCGCCAATCACTACAGCGGTGATAGTGCCAAGGTTCACCGTATCGAACGCGATGGGCGAGACCGAACCGACGCGACCGATGGCGATCCATGCCGCAAAGCCACAGATCAGACCGGCAACGGCGTAAACCGAAATCAGGGTGCGATCCACCTTGATGCCCGACAGCATCGCCGCATCAGGATCATCGCCGATGGCATGGACATGACGGCCCCAAGCGGTGTGGTTCAGCACATACCACAACACCGCCGCCAGCAGGATCAGCGTGATGCCGCCATAAGACAGGCTGGCCCCACCGACGTTAAAGCCCTTGCCGAACCACAGCAGGCCCGAGGCTTTTTCCTCGATATCGACGTTGCGGATGGATTCAGACTGCGAATACCACAGTTTCAGCGCGTTGAAGATCGACAGGGTGCCAAGCGTCACGATGAAGGGCGGCAGTTTGACCCGCGCGACCAGCACGCCGTTCACAAAGCCCATCAACCCGCCGAAGAAGATGCCGATGAACACCGCCAGCAGCACGGGCAGGCCCGAGATCACCGCCAGATTGCCCATGATCAGCGAGCAGACCACAAGGATCGCGCCGACCGACAGATCGATACCGGCGGTCAGGATGATCAGCGTTTGGGCCAAGGCGACAAAGCCCGTCACCGTGACCTGCTTCAGAACGGTCGACAGCGCCCCCATGCCCAGAAACCGCGGCGCAATGATGCTGAAGGCCGCAACCGACACCAGCAGCACAAGGGCCGGAATCAGCGTTGGATAGTTACGCAGATAGCCGCGCAGCACATGGACAAAGGTTTTGTCGTCCTTTTCGAAGGTCGCGACCGCCTTGTCAGCTTTGGTCAGCGTGGCCTCGTAATCGGAAATGGTTTTGGTAGGTGCGTCTTCTGCGCTCATCGCTTCGGTATCCCCCCGTGATGATCCCGAAACCCGTTCGGGGTTTCGCCTATGAAGAAGGGCGACTGTAAAGCCGCCCTTCCGTTAATCAAGCCAGTTCTAAGACTGGATCAGCCCCAGCAGAGTTCGGTGCCTTTGGTGCTGTCGAGCGACTCGACACCATCAACCGGCTGGTCGGTGATCAGGTTCACGCCGGTGTTGAAGAAGGACAGACCTTCCGAAGCGGTCGGCTTGGTGCCGTCCTTGGCGTAGGTGGCGATGGCTTCGATGCCCTTGGATGCCATCAACAGCGGGTATTGCTGCGAGGTGGCGCCGATCACGCCCGACTTGACCGAAGCGATGCCGGGGCAGCCGCCGTCAACCGAAACGATGATCGCCTGACCTTCTTTGCCAGCGTTCTTGAGCGCCTGATAGGCACCTTCGGCAGCCGGTTCGTTGATGGTGTAGACCACATTGATATCCGGGTCTTTTGCCAGCAGGGTTTCCATCGCGCGCAGACCGCCTTCGGGGTTCGCGTCCGAGGATTCATGGCCGATCACGCGCGGATCGGTTTCCGAGCCCATCACAGCCAGATCCGGCACTTCGATGCCGAAGCCGACGAGGAAGCCGGTGTCGCGGGCAACGTCAACCGAGATATTGTCCTTGTTGATGTCGAGCATGGCGATCTTGGCATTTGCAGCCTCGGCGCCCAGTTTGGCAGCGGCCCATTTGCCGATACGCAGACCTGCTTCGAAGTTGTCGGTCGCGAAGGTCATGTCCTGTGCTTCGGTATCCGCCAGCGGGGTGTCGAGAGCGATGACAAGGATGCCAGCAGCGCGGGCTTCTTTCAGAGCCGGACCGACCGAGTCGTTCGACGCGGTGATCAGGATGCCCTTGGCACCGGCAGCGACGCAGTTTTCAATCGCGGTGATCTGCGGTGCAGCGTCGCCGTCTTTTTCGCCAGCGTAGGCTTGGAAGTCCAGACCAGCGGCGGCAGCAGCAGCCTCTGCGCCCTCTTTCATCTTCACGAAGAAGGGGTTGGTGTTGTTCTTGGTGATCAAGCAAGCCAGATCGGCAGCCGAAGCCGAGCCTGCGATCAGCGCAAGAGCCGTCGCGCCCAAAAGGGCTTTCGCGTTGAGTTTCATGGTATTCCTCCCAAGGATTTAGGGGATTATTCCCCCATTCGAAGCGTGTCGCCCAGCCATTCAGCCTTGCGATGTGGCAGACAAAACCTGATTCGGGCCTTTGCGTCAAGATAAATAAATCAGAGTGATTTATTATTGACAGCGACCCCGCTTCGCTTTCAACCTGTGGCAAATGACATCGGGGGTGCGGGCGGAATCGCCCTGCCCTCGCTTACACAAGGCACGTCACACCATGCTGATCGGTATCTCCCCGCTTTTGGGTCCAGACTTGCTGCATACGCTGCGCGCGATGGGGCATGGCGACGAGATCGCGCTGGTGGATGGCAACTATCCGGCGGCGGAACATGCGCGCCGCCTGATCCGCGCCGACGGCATCCACCTGATGCCGATGCTGCGGGCGATTCTGAAAATTTTTCCGGTAGAAGCCGCGTTTCGGGCGTCGTTGAACAATGATCCGGCCCAGCGGGGTGTGATCCATCAGGCGCTGGATGACCTGTGTCACACCTCGGCGCAGGACTTTAGCTTGACGCCTTTGGCCGGAGAGCAGTTGTATCCGCGCATCCGTTCGGCCTATGCCATTATCGCAACCTCCGAGCCGGAGCTGTTTGCGAATGTGATCCTTCGCAAAGCGGCCTTGGCTCCCTCGTCCACCGAATAGGAAACAACCATGCCCTTGGGCGCCGAAATCTTGACGGACCGCAGTGCAGAGGACGTTGGCCTGCGCGGATCGAACCAGTCGGGGATGCGGGCGCATAATGAACGGCTGGTGCTGTCGCTGGTGCGCCAGCATGACGGCTTGGCGAAATCGGATATTGCGCGGATCACAGGGCTGTCGGCGCAAACCGTGTCGGTGATCATGCGGGCGCTGGAGCAGGACGGCTTGCTGCTGCGCGGGGAACCTGTGCGCGGGCGGATCGGGCAGCCGTCGATTCCGATGCATCTGAACCCCGAAGGCGCGTTCTTTCTGGGGCTGAAGATCGGGCGGCGGTCGGCGGATCTGACCTTGGTGGATTTTCAGGGGCAGGTGCGCGGCACAGAGCGCATGGTCTACAAATACCCGACGCCGGGGGCGGTGGTGGCTTTTGTGGCGCGGGCCTGGCCAGAGCTGGTGGCCACCCTGCCGCCTGCCGCGCGCGACCGGATCAGCGGCATGGGCGTGGCGATGCCGTTTCAGTTGTGGAGCTGGGTGCAACTGATCGGCGCGCCGCAGTCCGAGATGGACGCATGGCGCGACCGCGATATTCAGGCGGAACTGGCTGCCCTGACGGGGATGCCGGTCTATGTGCAGAACGATGCAACCTCGGCCTGCGGGGCGGAACTGGTGTTCGGCACGGGCGAAAAGCCGCGCGATTTTCTGTATTTTTACTTCGGCTACTTCATCGGTGGCGGGCTGGTGCTGAACGGGCAGGTTTTCCTTGGCCGCAGCGGCAATGCGGCGGGGGTTGGTCCCTTGCCAGTTCCGGGGCCGGATGGCCGGATGCGGCGGCTGTTTG
>CAYLYV010000159.1:0-10798 GCA_964387655.1 uncultured Cypionkella sp.
ACGACCACGTCTTCATCCTGCACCATCCCGATGAAGAACGCGAAGCCTGCCGCCCGTTGCGCACCGCCCCGGTTTATGACCGTCAGAAGGCTTTGGGCGCGCAGTTTGGGCAGGTGAATGGTTGGGAGCGGCCGATTTACTACGGGCCGCTGGATGCGCCGGAGGATTTTGACCACAAGTCGCGGAGCTTCCGCCGTGGGGCTTGGTGGCAATATGCGGTGGATGAGGCCAAGGCTATTCGCGAAACCGCGGGTCTGATTGATGCGACGGCGTTCACCAAACACGTGGTGAAAGGACCGGGGGCGACGGCTTTCCTCGATTGGTTCACCTGCAACACTTTGCCGAAAGTGGGCCGGATCAACCTGACCTATGCGCTGACCCCTGCGGGGACGACGCGGACGGAATATACCATCGTGCGGAATGGCGAGGATGATTATTATCTGGTCAGCGCCGGGGCCTGGACGGCCTATGACGCGGATTATCTGCGCAAATGCGCCGAGGATAAGGCACCGGAGTTTGGTTATATCGAAATCCATGATGTGACGACGCAGTGGGGGGTGTTCGCCCTTGCTGGCCCGAAAGCACGGGCGATTTTGGCGGAACTGATCAAAGATGAGAACCCGGCGACGGCTTTGTCGAACAAGCGTTTCCCGTGGCTGTCGGCGCGGCGGATCGAGTTGGGGATGTGCCCGGTGAATGCGATCCGGGTGGCTTATACTGGCGAATTGGGCTGGGAATTGCATCACCCGATCGAAATGCAGCGCTATTTGTGGGATCAACTGATCGCCGCCGGGGCCAAGCATGGCATGAAGCTGGTGGGAGCTCGGGCGCAGAACTGGCTGCGGCAGGAGAAGTCTTATCGGGCGTTCGGCAACGAGTTGGGCCGCGATGCGACTCCGTTGGAGGCGGCTTTGGATCGGTTTGTGGATCTGAAGAAGGATTTCCAAGGCAAGCAGGCGATGCTGGATGTGGGTATTCGGTCGAAATGCTGCACCTTGTTGATTGATGGGCCTGCGGACACCGATCCGTGGGGCAAGGAGGCGTTGTTGCTCGATGGGGTGAAGATCGGGCGGTTGACTTCGGGCGGCTATTCGGTGGCGTTCGGCAAGCAGATCGGGATGGGCTATGTGCGGCCTGATCTGGCGGAAGTCGGCACCAAGCTGAAGGTTCGGATGAACCGCGAGTTGTGGGATTGTGTGGTGGTCGAGGATTCGCCGTTTGATCCAAGCAACGCGCGTATTCGGGTGGACGGCTGATTGTCCATGCGTGGACGCTGGGCTTAGTCTTTTGGTATCAAAGGGTTAGGTTTGGGCGTTTACGGATTGTTAAGCTTTGGGGCGGTGGGAGTGATCCTGCCGCCCTTTGGTTTTGGGGCCGGCCGCTGGGGGGTTCACACCCCCAGACCCCCGTGGGATATTTAGGAACAGATGAAATTGGTAAGGCGGTGCGTGGGCGACCTCGGGTGGGGAAAATTTTAGGCGAATTTTAGGAGTTGGGTGCTGGTTCAGTGCTGGCTGGCGGCGAGCCATGCTTGCCAGTCGCGGGCGTTGCCTGCGAAGGCGTTCAGATCGACTTTGCCTGCGATGCCGGGGACTTGGCCGGTGCCGCTGTATTGCCAGAACGTCCAGCTTTGGCCTGCGTAGAGGTCGCGCGGATGGGCCGCGACCGAGCGCAGCCAGAAATCAGCGCCTTGGACTTTCCACATCTGGTTGTCCTCAAAGAAGTCTATGGCGGTGTAGACAATCGGGCGCTGGCCGTAATGCGATTGCAGGGCGCGGATGAAGATTTGCGCTTCCGAGCGGATGTGCTCGGGGCTGTTGCGGATGCGGCAGGTGGGCGAAGTGGGGGTCCATTCCATATCCAGCACCGGCGGGAGGGCTCCGGGGGTGCGGGGGACATGGGCGATGAACCAGCGGGCTTGTTCGATGGCGGGGCGGCAGTGGTAGAAGAAATGATAGGCACCGCGCGGGATGCCGGCGCGGGCGGCCCCATACCAGTGTTGATCAAACAGCGGATCGGCCTGATCACCGCCCTCGGTGGCTTTGATGAAGGCAAAGCTGACGCCATTGGCTTGCGCGGTTTGCCAATCCACGGCGGTTTGGAATTTCGAGACGTCGATGCCGTGGATGCGGTGGTCTTGTGGCGCTGTCGAGCCGAAATCCTGCGGATGGGCATCGCCGAAATTGGCGCGGCTGGGCGTGGCGGTGGGCGAGACGGTGGACTGGTGGGTTTCGCGCGGCCGCCCACCGCAGGCGGCGAGGGTGAGGATCAGGGTGAGGGCGATAAATCTGTGCATCGCCGGAGGGTGCCAGAGACGGCGGGTTTTGTCAGCGGGGGAAATTGCCGTCTCGGCGGAATCCCCCGCCACTGGTTTTAACTAAAGCGGGCGGGGGAGAGGGCGGCGATCAAGCTTTCGGACGCGCTGGGCGGGGTGCCACTGATCAGATCGGCGGCGAGTTGGCTGGCGGCGGGGCTGGATTGAAAGCCGTAGCCGCCTTGGCCTGCAAGCCAGAAAAAGCTGGGGTCATGGGCGTCTGGGCCGATCACCAGCACGCGGTCGGGCGAAAAGGTGCGCAGGCCGGCCCAGTTTGACAGCAGTTTGGTGACGGGTTCGGTGACGCATTCTTCGTAGCGGGCAAGGCCCTCGGCCAGCACCATGTCGTCGGCCCAAGCGTCGTGGGGGTCCATCGGGTGTTCTTCGGCGGGCGAGACGATCAAAGCGCCTGCGTCGGGTTTGGCGTACCAGGTCTCGCCACAGCCGAACATCATCGGCCAGTTGCTGACATCATGGCCACCGGGGGCGGGGATGCGGGCCATCGAGCGGCGGTTGGGTTGGAAGCCAAGGGGTTTGATGCCCGCCATCTGGGCGGTGTGGTCGACCCATGCGCCGGAGGCGTTGATCAGGATGGCGGCGTCATAGCTGCCGTTGGCGGTGGTGACGTGCCAGCCTTTCGCGGTTTTGCTGATCGCGGTGGCGCGGGCGTTGAGGTGGAATTCGGCACCGTTGTTGCGGGCTTCGCGGGCGAAATTTTGCAGCAATAGGTCGGTGTCGATATCCCATGCGTGCGAGGCGAGGGCGGCGCGGCTGACGGTCGCGGGGTTGAGGATCGGGACGATGGCGCGGGCCTCGTCAAAAGTCATTTCGGGCAGATGCATGTCTTCGATGTCATGCGCGAAGGCTTTGTCTTCGCCGGGGCGGCCGAGGATCATGATGCCGCGGGGGGAGAGCACATTGGCGGAGTTGCGGAAGAAATCGCCCGAGGCGAGCGAGAGTTCGACCACCGGGGCGAGGCCGTAGCGGGGTTCATAGAGCGCGGCGGAGCGGCCGGAGGCGTGGTGGGCGAGGTTGGATTCGGCTTCCAGCAGGGTGACTTTGCCGTGCTGTGACAGGCGGGCTGCGGCGGAAACGCCTGCGATGCCGCCGCCGATGATCAGGAAATCTGTCTGCATGTCTGCCCCCATCGTTTTGCGCGATTGGTTGGTATTGGTGGGCGGAATGCAAGGGGGTGGCGGCGAAATGGTGTGGTATTTCGGCGATATGGTGGGTGCAGCGCCGGCTCTGCGGCGCTGTGCTGGGTGAAGTGGGGCTGTTTGAGTATTTCAGAAAGAGCAATTCTGGGTGGTTGGGCTTGCGGTTGGGGTGGAGCGATCAGCCGCGCCGGGCGGCGTCGATTTTGGCCACGTCGATTTTCTGCATCGTCATCATCGCGGCGAAGGCGCGGGCGGCTTCGGCCCCGCCTGCGGTCATGGCTTCGGTCAGGGTGCGCGGGGTGATTTGCCAGTTGATGCCCCATTTGTCTTTGCACCAGCCGCATGCGCTTTCCTGCCCGCCATTGCCGACGATGGCGTTCCAGTAGCGGTCGGTTTCTTCTTGGTCATCGGTGGCGATCTGCATGGAAAACGCCTCGGTGTGCTTGAAAATCGGGCCGCCGTTCAACCCGATGCAGGGAATACCGCAGACGGTGAAATCGACGGTCAGCACATCGCCCTTCTGGCCCGAGGGGTAGTCACCGGGCGCGCGGAACACGGCATTGACTTTCGTGTCCGGGAAGACGCTCGCGTAGAAATTTGCGGCGGCTTCGGCGTCTTTGTCATACCAGATGCAGATGGTGTTTTTGGCGGCTTTGGCCATGAGAATCGCCCTTCGCATTTGCTTTGAATTCAAGGTAGTTTTTCACCCAAACGCAGCGATGGCAAGGAAAAGGCCCGCGCAACGCGGCGCGGGCCTTCGATACTGGCAGAGTTTGGCCTACGACGCGCTTTCAACGCCCTTCACAAACCAATCGATGGTGGCGAGTTGCTCGAGAGTCATGATCTCGCCGGCTTTCACCTTCTCGTTGCCGTTCTGATCGAAAATCGGGCCGGTGAAGATGTCGTAGCTGCCATCCTTGTAGCCTGCCTGAACGGCGTCTGCCAAGGCCACCACATCGGCGGGTACGGCGGCGTTGTAGGGGGAGATCACCACGGTGCCCTCTTTCATGCCATCCCATGTATCGGTCGAGGTCCAGGTGCCATCGACGAGGGCTTGAGCGCGGGCGACGTAGTAGGGGCCCCAGATATCCTCAATCGCGGTGAGATGGGCGGTGGGCGCGAAGGCCGACATATCGGCGCCTTGGCCAAAGCCGTAGAGGCCTTTTTGCTCAAGGATTTGCAGCGGGCCGGGGCTGTCGGTGTGGGTGGTGACGATATCGCAACCCAGATTTACCAGAGTTTCGGTTGCGGCGGCTTCTTTCGGTGGGTCGAACCACGAGTCGATCAACACCAGTTTGACGGTCGCCGCGGGGTTTTGCTTTTGCGCGGCCAAAGCGAAGGCGTTCACGCCGAGCACCACTTCGGGGACTTTATACGAGCCGAGATAGCCCAAGGTGCCGGTTTTCGACATTTTGCCCGCGATGGTGCCCAAAACCGCGCGGCCTTCGTGGAATTTGGAATTGTAGGTCGCGAGGTTGTCGGCGCGTTTGAAGCCGGTGCAATGTTCGAACTTCACATCGGGGAATTCTTTGGCGACGGTGACGGTCTGCTCCATATAGCCATAAGAGCAGGTGAAGATCAGCTTGCAGCCTTGGTTGGCCAGATCGCGGATCAGCGGGATGGCCGAGGCGTCTTCGGCGACGTTTTCGACATAGAGCGTTTCGACCTTATCGCCAAGCGCTGCGTCAATCGCCTCGCGGCCTTTGTTATGCGCCCATGTCCAGCCATAGTCGCCGATGGGGCCGAGGAAGATGAAGCCGATTTTCACCTTGTCGGCGGCGTGTGCCGTGGTGCCGACAAGTGAAAGCGTGGCAGCAGCGCCCACGGCTTTCATCAGGCTGCGACGGTTGAGTGTCGTCATTTTATTCTCCTGTTGGTGTTTAGGTAGTGGGTAGGAAGGGTTTGCCGAGGCAAGCGGGGGCGGATGCCCCGACATTACCACGCGACGAGATTAAGGTCAGGGCAATGATCGTCATAAGATAAGGCATTGCCGCCCAGAATTGCGAGGGGATCGCCTGCATGAACGGCAGGCTGGGGCCAAAGCCATTGGCCTTGGCGAACAGTTCCAGCCACATCAGGAAGCCGAAGAAATATGCGCCTGCCAAGAGACGGCCGGTGCGCCATCCGGCGAAGACCACCAGCGCGAGGGCGATCCAACCCCGGCCTGCGGTCATTTTCTCGGCCCACATCGGGGTGATCACCATGGAGAAATAGGCGCCACCGATGCCCGCCATCGCCCCGCCGAAAGCGATGGCGGCGTAGCGGACGGCGGTGACGGAATAGCCGATGGAATGAGCGGAATGGTCGTTTTCCCCCACCGCGCGCAGGATCAGGCCTGCGCGGGTGGATTTGAGGAACCATGCCGTCAGCGGCACCATGGCGAAGGCGAAATAGACGAGGGGGGAGTAGCCGAAGAATAGCTTCCAGATCGGGTCTTTCGCCAGGGCATCGGGGAAGATTGAGCCGAATTGCGGCACGATGCGGCCAGTGAAGGCATTGCCGATCAGCGAGGACAGGCCAGTGCCGAAGATCGACAAGGCAAGGCCGGTGGCGACTTGGTTGGAGTTCAGTTGCAGCACGAGCACGGCAAACAGCATGGAAGAAATGGCGCCGCCAGCGGCTGCACCCAGCACGCCCAGCCATGGGTTGAAAGTAAAGGCGGTGATGGCGAAGCCAGAGATCGCCCCCATCAGCATCATGCCTTCTACGCCGAGGTTCAGCACGCCGGATTTCTCGGTGACAAGTTCGCCAAGCCCCGCGAGCAGGATCGGGGTGGCGAGGCCGACCACGGTGACAATGGCGGCGATGATGAATTCCGGGCTCATGCGCGCGCTCCTGTAGGTTTGACGATGCGGAGGCGGTAGCGGATCAGGATGTCGGAGGCGAGGATGAAGAACAGCATCATGGCTTGGAAGATGCCAGCCGTCGAGTTCGGGATATGGACGGTGGTTTGCGCGACTTGACCGCCGACATAGGTGATGGCGAGGACAATGCCTGCGATCAGACAGCCGATGGGATGCAAGCGGCCCAAGAAGGCGACGATGATGGCGGTAAAGCCGTAGCCGGAGGGGAAGCCGAGGTTGACGGCTTTGAGTGATCCGGTGAATTCCAGCGCCCCCGCAAGCCCCGCCATGCCGCCGCCGATCAGCAGGGCCATCCAGATGGTTTGCTTGGCATCAAAGCCGCCGTGACGGGCGGCGTGGGGGGCAGAGCCGACGACGCGGATCTGGAAGCCGAACACCGAGCGCGACATGATCAGCCAGAACACGAAGGGCAGGATCAAAGCGATGGCGACGCCGAGGTGAACGGTGGTGCCTTGGAACAGGATCGGCAGGGTCAGTTGCTCGGGCAGCGGGGCTGTGGCGGGGAAGTTGCGGCCGTTGGGGTCTTGCCACGGGCCGCCGACGAGGTAGCCGAGGACTTGGAAGGACACGTAAGTCAGCATGAGCGACGACAGGATTTCGTTCACATCCCAACGGGTTTTCAGAAAGGCCGGGATCGCGGCCCAAGCGGCCCCGCCGAGGATGCCAGCGAGGATCATCAGGATCAGCGTGGCTGCCGGGGCGTCGGGGCCTGCGGCGATGCCGACCCCGGCTGCGGCGAGCGCGCCCAGCACATATTGGCCCTCGGCGCCGATGTTCCAGATTTGCGCGCGGTTGCCGATGGAGAGGCCAAGGGCGATGATGATCAGCGGGGCGGCTTTGACGGCGACGTCTTGCCATTTGTAGCTGGCGAGGATCGGGGTGAGGAAGATGTCGATCACCGCGCGTTCGCCCGCGATGCCAATGGCGTCGAACACGATGACGCCGATCAGCATGGTCAGCAGCACCGAAGCAATGGGGGTGGCGATCAGCATGAAGGTGCTGGGGGCGGGGCGTTTTTCCAGCTTAAGACGCATGGGCAAGCTCCGGCGAGATATGGGTTGGCGCGTTGGGATCCCCGTGAACACCACCCATCAACAGGCCGATTTCCTCGATATTGGCCCCCGCGATGGGCATCGGTTTCGACAGGCGGCCTTCGTTGATCACAGCTAAGGTGTCGCAAAGGGACAGGAGTTCATCAAGGTCTTGGCTGATCACCACGATGGCCGATCCGGTGGCGGCGAGATCGACCAGCGCCTGATGGATGGCGGCGGCGGCCCCGGCATCGACGCCCCATGTCGGCTGGCTGACCACCAGAACCTGCGGTTTCTGCATGATCTCGCGGCCCATGATGAATTTTTGCAGGTTGCCGCCGGAGAGGCTGTCCGCCATCGCGGCGGGGCCGGTGGCTTTCACCGAGAAGGCGGCGATGACTTCGCCTGCGTAGGTTTTTGCGCTGCGGGCGTTGACCATGCCGCCTGACACCATGCCCATGCGGTCGCGCGCGGTCAGGATGGCGTTGTCGGACAGGCTGAAATCGGGCACCGCGGCGTGGCCGTTGCGTTCTTCGGGCACCGAGGCCATGCCTGCGAGGCGGCGTTGTTTGGCGGTAAGGGCGGCGACGCGGGTGCCGTCGATCTGGATGGCGTCGGGGTTTTGCGTCGGGGTTTCACCGGAAAGCGCGAGCAGCAGCGCGTTCTGGCCGTTGCCCGCAACGCCTGCGATGCCGAAAATCTCACCAGCTTTGACCGAGAAGCCGATGTCTTTCAGCGCAATGCCGAACGGGCCGTCTTTTGGCACCGACAGGCCTTGCACGGTCAGCTTGGCGGTGCCCAAGGCGGGGCCCTCGCCGCGGGTGTTGTCTTTCAGGCTGCCGCCGATCATTTTCTCGGCCAGCGAGCGCGAGGTTTCCTTGGCGGGATCGCAGGTATCGACCAATTTGCCGCCACGCAGGATGGTGGCGGTGTCGCAGAGGGCTTTGATTTCGTGCAGTTTGTGGGAGATGTAGAGGATCGAGCAGCCTTCGCGGGCGAGTTGGCGCAGCACGACGAACAGTTGCTCGACCTCTTGCGGGGTCAGCACCGAGGTGGGTTCGTCCATGATCAGCAGGTTGGGATTGAGCAGAAGGGCGCGGACGATTTCGATGCGTTGACGCTCACCGACCGAGAGGGTCGAGACGATGCGGTGGGGTTCCAGTTTCAAGCCGTATTGCTGCATCACGGCGATGATTTTTGCCTCAAGATCGCGGGCGGGGATTTTGGCGTCCATGCCAAGCGCGATGTTTTCCAGCACCGTCATCGCCTCAAACAGCGAGAAATGCTGGAACACCATGCCGATGCCGAGTTTGCGGGCGGCTTTGGGGTTTTGGATGCTGATGCGCTGGCCGTTCCAGCGGATTTCTCCGGCGTCGGGCTGCATGATGCCGTAGATCATCTTCACCAGCGTCGATTTGCCCGCGCCGTTCTCGCCCAAAAGCGCGTGGATTTCGCCGGGCTGCACCGCAAAGCTGACCTGATCATTGGCGAGCACGCCGGGGAAGCGTTTGGTGATGCCCGAAAGATCGAGGCGGGGCGGCGTTTGCATCGGGCGCTTGGTCCTTAAGGCTGGGAGGTGGTGGCGTAGTGGACACTGTGGCAGGCTTGGCTGGCTATGCGGATTGGGGTTGAAAGACTTTCAAGGTTTCCGTGGGTAATGGCCGTGGTTTTTCTTGAAAGCGGCATGGTTTTAGGGTTTCCCGGCGGACAGCAGTTGCCCGATTTTTGCGCAGATGGTCTGAGCAAGGTTAGACTGGATGCGCGCGGGCTCGCAAGCATTGGCTTGGGGGGCGGATGAGAATTATGGCAGAGGCGTGAGGACGGATATTTGAGGAATATCAATAGTGTAAGAGGTATTTCATGCAGGTGCGCGTCAGGGTAGATCAGAGGAATTGCTTGATTATCAGGCGAAGGCAGAAGCAGTTGCGGATTTTTGATGCAGGTTCAGGGTGAAACTTGGCTTGATTGACGGATGGGAAGGCGCGACTCTGCCGCCAACAGATTGGGCGGAAAAGGGGCAAGCGATGGCGGAGTTGGATCATGTGGCACTGCTGCGGCTGGCGATTGCGGAGTCTGCGAAGGCGCGGGATGCCGGGGTGCATCCTTTCGCCTCGATCCTGGTCGGGCCGGATGGCGCGGTGCTGATGGTGCAGCACAATGCCTTCATGCCGGATCACGACATGACCGGCCACGCCGAGCGGGTGCTGATGACGCGGGCCTCGACCTCGCTGCCTGTGGAATTGCTGCGCGAATGCACGATTTACACCTCGGCCGAACCCTGCGCGATGTGCGCGGGGGCGATCTATTGGACCGGGTTGAAGCGGGTGGTCTACGGCATGTCAGAGCATCAGTTGAAAGAGATCACCGGCAACCATCCCGAGAATCCGACGCTGGATTTGCCCTGCCGGGTGGTGTTTGAAGCCGGGCAGCGGCAGGTCGAGGTGATCGGTCCGATGCTGGAGGATGAGGCGGCATTGGTGCATGTCGGGGTCTGGGGCTAGCGATTTATGAAGTCATAAATCAGAGGGCTTCTGCAACCTCGGCTTCGCCTCACCCCCTCAGAGTATTTCGGAAAGAGCAACCGCTTGAGGGCATTGCTCTTTTTGAAATACTCCCGCCGGAGGCTTCGACATTGGAACTGACGGAACGTTAGTAATCGGGCGCGAAGCCTGTGGCGGGGTCGATTTCGGGCGGGCGACCATCAAGGAACAGCGCGCCGACACGTGGGGCGGTGCGGGCGATCACTTTGCCCGCTTTGATCACCAGAAGTTTGGTGGCTTTCAGGCGCAGAGCCTCGGCGGGGTCGCGGGCTTGCAGCAGGATCAGATCGGCGTTGCGGCCTTTTTCCAGCCCGTAGTTCTGCAGGCCCATGGTTTTGGCGGAGTTCACCGTCAGGGCGTTGAAGATTTTGGTTTTGTCTTCCAGCGCGCCCATTTGCGCCGAATGGATCGCCATATGGCCGACTTCCAGCATATCGCCCGAGCCCATCGCGTACCACGGGTCCATCACGCAATCATGCCCGAACGAGACGTTGATGCCAGCCTGCATCAGTTCGGGCACCCGGGTCATGCCGCGGCGTTTGGGGTAGCTGTCATGGCGGCCTTGCAGCATGATGTTGATCAAGGGATTGGGGATCACGTTCATCTGGGATTCCGCGATCAGCGGGATCAGTTTTGAGACGTAGTAATTGTCCATCGAATGCATCGAGGTGAGATGCGAGCCTGCGACGCGGCCTTGCAAGCCGTGGCGGATGGTCTGTTGGGCGAGGGTTTCGACATGGCGTGACATTGGGTCGTCGGACTCGTCACAGTGCATGTCGACGGGCAGGCCGCGCTCGGCGGCGAGGCGGCAGAGGGCTTCGACGGAAGTCTGCCCTTCGGCCATGGTGCGCTCGAAATGCGGGATGCCGCCGACGATATCGACGCCCATGTC
>CAYLYV010000160.1:0-10508 GCA_964387655.1 uncultured Cypionkella sp.
GCTTTGGCTTCTCGTTGGTGTTCCTGTTCATGCTGTCTTATCCGGCGACGGATTACGTCATTCAGGGCAAGAACGGGGCGATCCATTTCAGCACCGAAATGGGGCAGTGGCCGTTTGTGATCACGCTGTTTGCCTTGGGCTTCTTCATGAGCCTTGGCAAAGCGGCGGTGTTCAAGCACATCCCGGTCTACTACCCCAACCATGTCGGCGCCGTTGGCGGTCTGGTGGGGATGATCGGCGGTCTGGGCGGCTTTATCCTGCCGCTGATCTTTGGCGCGCTGCTAGACCTGACCGGGATCTACACCAGCTGTTTTGCGCTGCTGTTCGTGATTGTGGCGATTTCGCTGGCATGGATGCATCTGTCGATCCGCGCGATGGAGCGCGGCGCGCATGGCGAGGCGCTTGACCGCTTGCCCAGCCTGCCCGAGATGCAGGAAATCCACGACGCCGAAGTGACGAAGATGCCGCGGCTGCTGGACGATTGGCAGCCCGAGAATGCGACGTTCTGGGCCACCAGCGGGCGGGCGATTGCGCGGCGCAATCTGTGGCTGTCGATTCCGGCGCTGTTGCTGGGGTTCTCGGTCTGGATGGTGTGGTCGATGGTGGTGGCCAAGCTGCCGGCGATCGGCTTTGACTTTACGCCTGAACAGCTGTTCTGGCTGGCGGCGGTGCCCGCGCTGTCGGGGGCGACGCTGCGGATTTTCTACAGCTTCATGGTGCCGATCTTTGGCGGACGGCTGTGGACGACGCTTTCCACCGCGTCGTTGCTGTTGCCCGCGCTTGGCATCGGCTATGCGGTGCAAAACCCGGATACGCCCTATGTGATCTTCCTGGCGCTGGCGCTGTTGTGCGGTTTGGGCGGTGGCAACTTTGCCTCGTCGATGGCGAATATCGCGTTCTTCTTTCCGAAGTCGGAAAAGGGTCATGCCTTGGCGCTGAACGCGGGCTTGGGCAATCTGGGCGTGTCGGTGATGCAGTTCCTGGTGCCGGTGGTGATCACGGTCGGCGTGTTTGGCGCGATGGGCGGCGACCCGCAGGCCACGGCGGAGGGTGGTCAGCTTTGGGTGCAGAACGCGGGCTTTATCTGGGTGCCGTTCGTGTTGGCATCGACCGTGCTGGCCTGGCTGGGGATGAACGATATCGCTGATGCCAAGGCCAGTTTCCGCGAGCAGGCGGTGATCTTCAGCCGGAAGCATAACTGGTTGATGTGCGTGCTTTATATCGGCACGTTCGGCAGCTTCATCGGCTATTCGGCGGGCTTCCCGCTGCTGTCGAAGATCCTGTTTCCCGATGTGAACGCGCTGCAATATGTGTTCCTTGGGCCTTTGGTGGGGGCGCTGGCACGCGCTGGCACCGGCTGGGTTGCCGACAAGTTCGGCGGCGGGCGGGTGACGTTCTGGGTCTTTGTCGGCATGATCGTGGCAGTTTACGGCGTGATCCATTTTGCCGGAGCAGCCGGGCAGCCGGGGGCGTTCTGGGGCTTCTTTGCCTGCTTCATGGCGCTGTTCTTCTTCACCGGCGTCGGCAACTCGTCGACGTTCCAGATGATCCCGGTGATCATGGGGCGCGAAGTGCCGCGCTTGCTGCCGGGGTTGGATCCGGTGGCGCTGCGGCGGCAGTCAGAGCGCGAAAGCGCCGCGATCATCGCCTTTACCAGTGCGATCGGCGCCTATGGCGGCTTCTTCATCCCGAAAGCCTACGGGTCTTCCATTGCCCTGACCGGATCGCCGGTGGGTGCGCTTTGGATGTTCCTTGGCTTTTACGTTGTGTGCCTTGCGTTGACCTGGGGTGCTTACACCCGGCGCGGTGGCCTGCTGCATGACATCGAACACGGCCGGCGCGCGTCTGACGCCGCCCAGCATTCCTGATCGAAAGGACTTTACGATGAGCCATCTGCTTGATCGTCTGAACTTCTTCACCTCGCTGCGGCAAGATACCTTTGCGGGCGGCCACGGCCAGACCACCAGTGAAAACCGTGACTGGGAGGAGGTTTATCGCAACCGTTGGCGGCACGACAAGATTGTGCGCTCGACTCATGGGGTGAATTGCACCGGGTCGTGTTCGTGGAAAATCTACGTCAAGTCGGGGATCGTGACTTGGGAAACCCAGCAGACCGATTACCCGCGCACCCGCGCCGATCTGCCCAACCACGAGCCGCGCGGCTGTGCGCGCGGGGCGTCCTACAGCTGGTATCTGTATTCGGCGAACCGGGTAAAGACGCCGCTGATCCGCGGCAAGCTTTACCGGATGTGGCGCGATCTGCGCCGCACCCTGTCGCCGATCGAGGCATGGACGGCTATACAAAACTCGCCGCAGAAACGCGCGGGCTATACCAAGACCCGCGGCAAGGGCGGCTTTGTGCGCGCAAGCTGGGATATGGCGACCGAAATCGTCGCTGCAGCCAATGCCTATACCGCCAAGACCCACGGCCCCGACCGGGTGTTCGGCTTTTCGCCGATCCCGGCGATGTCGATGGTCAGCTATGCGGCGGGCACGCGCTATCTCAGCCTGCTGGGCGGCACCTGCATGTCGTTCTATGACTGGTATTGCGACCTGCCTCCGGCCAGCCCGCAAACCTGGGGCGAGCAGACCGATGTGCCGGAAAGTGCCGACTGGTATAATGCGGGCTTCCTGATCCTTTGGGGATCGAACGTGCCGCAAACCCGGACGCCGGATGCGCATTTCTACACCGAAGCCCGCTATCGCGGCACCAAATCGGCGGTGATCTGCCCGGATTATTCGGAAGCGGCGAAGTTTGGCGATATCTGGCTGAACGCCAAGCAAGGCACCGATGCGGCGCTTGGCATGGCGTTTGGCCATGTGATCTTGCGCGAATTCCATCTCGACCGGCAGGCCGAGTATTTCGAGGATTACGTCCGCCGCTATTCCGACATGCCGATGCTGGTGCAACTGGAGCCGAAGGGCGACAGCTTTGTGCCGGGGCGGCAGCTGCGGGCGTCGGATTTCGACGGCGGTTTGGGGCAGGCGAATAATCCCGAATGGAAAACCGTCGCCTATGACGAGATTTCGGGCAAGATCGTGGTGCCGAACGGCTCGATCGGCTTCCGCTGGGGTGAAACCGGCAAGTGGAACCTTGAACAGCGGGCAGGCGAAGGCGACGTGCGGCTGCGGCTGAGCCATGTGCTGGAAGAAGACCGTGATGCGATTGTCGGCGTCGATTTCCCGTATTTCGGCGGCGCTGCCACCAATGGCTTTGAGGTGTGCAACCACCCCGAAGTGCTGACCCGCAATGTGCCGGTGAAGAAGATCACTCTGGCCAATGGGCAAGAGGCCTATGTGGCGACGGTGTTCGATCTGATGTGCGCCAACTATTCGTTGGATCGCGGTCTGGGCGGTGCGCATGTGGCGAAGTCTTACGACGCCGATGTGCCATTTACGCCAGCCTGGGCGGAAAAGATCACCGGGGTTTCGCGCGACAAGATCATTCATGTCGCCCGCGAATTCGCCAACAATGCCGAAAAGACCAATGGCAAATCCATGGTGATCATCGGGGCGGCGATGAACCATTGGTATCACATGGACATGAACTACCGCGCCGTCATCAACATGCTGGTGATGTGCGGTTGCGTCGGCCAATCGGGCGGCGGTTGGGCGCATTATGTCGGCCAGGAAAAGCTGCGGCCGCAAACCGGCTGGACGCCGCTGGCCTTCGCGCTGGACTGGGCGCGGCCACCGCGGCACATGAACGCGACCAGCGCCTGGTATGCGCATACCGATCAGTGGCGCTATGAAACCGTGACGGCCTCCGAGATCCTGTCGCCGACGGCTCCGGCGGGGAACTGGAAAGACCTGTCGCTGATCGACTACAATATTCAAGCCGAGCGCATGGGCTGGCTGCCCTCGGCGCCGCAGTTGAAAACCAACCCGTTGCAGGTGGCACGCGATGCCAAGGCGGCAGGCAAGGATATTCCGGCCTATGTCGCGGAAAGCCTGAAGTCGGGGGCTTTGCAGATGTCGTGCGAAGATCCCGATGCGCCGGAAAACTGGCCGCGCAACCTGTTCGTCTGGCGGTCGAACCTGCTGGGGTCTTCGGGCAAGGGGCATGAGTATTTCCTCAAGCACCTGCTGGGCACCGATCATGGCGTGCAGGGCAAGGATCTGGGGCAAGAGGGGCGGCAAAAGCCTGCCGAGGCGGTGTGGCATGACAAGGCCCCCGAGGGCAAACTTGACCTGCTGGTGACCATCGATTTCCGCATGTCGACCACCGCGGTTTATGCCGACATCGTGCTGCCGACGGCAAGCTGGTACGAAAAAGACGACATGAACACCTCGGACATGCACCCGTTCATCCACCCGCTGCAAGCGGCGGTGGACCCGGCGTATGAAAGCAAGACCGATTGGGAGATTTTCAAATCCATCGCGCATAAGCTGTCGGAACTGGCGCCGGGGTATCTCGGGGTGGAAACCGATATCGTGCAACTGCCGCTGCACCACGACACGCCGTCGGAACTGGCGCAGGCGCAGGTGTTGGATTGGAAGGCGGGGGAATGTGATCTGATCCCCGGCAAGACCGCCCCGGCCTATATTGCGGTCGAGCGGGATTATCCTAACCTTTACAAGCGGTTCACCGCGCTTGGCCCGTTGATGGACAAGATCGGCAACGGCGGCAAGGGCATTGCCTGGGATACCAAGACCGAGGTGCATCACCTGAAGGCGCTGAATGGCGTGGTGACGGATGAGGGCGTGACCAAGGGTCTGGCCAAGATCGACACCGCGATTGATGCCTGCGAAGTCATCCTGATGCTGGCCCCCGAAACCAACGGCGAAGTGGCGGTGAAGGCGTGGGATGCGCTGTCGAAGGCCACCGGCATCAGCCACCGCCATCTGGCCGAGGTGAAGGAAGACGAAAAGATCCGCTTCCGCGATATTGCCGCACAGCCGCGCAAGATCATTTCCTCGCCGACCTGGTCGGGGATTGAATCGGAGGATGTCTGCTACAACGCCGGCTGGACCAACGTGCATGAGCTGATCCCGTGGCGGACGGTTTCGGGGCGCCAGCAGCTGTATCAGGATCACAAGTGGATGCTGGCGTTTGGCGAAGGTTTCGTCACATGGCGGCCGCCGGTTGATCTGAAAACCACCGGCGCGGATGCGATGAAATCGCTGGGCGCAAACGAGCCGCATGTGGTGTTGAACTTCATCACGCCGCACCAGAAATGGGGCATCCATTCGACCTATTCCGACAACCTGTTGATGCTGACGCTGAACCGCGGCGGGCCCTGTGTCTGGATCTCGGAAGTGGACGCGGCCAAGGCGGGGCTGGTCGACAACGACTGGGTCGAGGTGTGGAACTCGAACGGGGTGCTGACGGCGCGGGCGGTGGTCAGCCAGCGCATGAAGGAAGGCACGTTGTTCATGTATCACGCGCAGGAAAAGATCGTGAACACCCCCGGCAGCCAGATCACGCAAAAGCGCGGCGGCATCCATAACTCTGTCACCCGGACCACGTTGAAACCGACGCATATGATCGGCGGCTATGCCCAGCTTTCCTACGGGTTCAACTATTACGGCACCGTTGGCAGCAACCGCGACGAATTCGTCATCGTGCGGAAAATGAACAAGATCGACTGGCTGGATCAGCCAGCAAAAGTGGAGGCGGCAGAATGAAAGTTCGCGCGCAAATCGGCATGGTGCTGAACCTTGACAAGTGCATCGGGTGCCACACCTGCTCTGTCACCTGCAAGAACGTCTGGACCAGCCGCGAGGGGGTTGAATACGCCTGGTTCAACAACGTCGAAACCAAACCGGGGATCGGTTATCCCAAGGACTGGGAGAACCAGAAGCGCTGGAACGGCGGCTGGACGCGGTCGAAATCCGGCAAGCTGACGCCCAAGCAGGGCGGCAAGTGGCGGATTCTGGCGAATATCTTCGCCAACCCCGACCTGCCGGAGATCGACGATTTCTACGAGCCCTATGACTTCGACTATGACCATCTGAAATCCGCGCCCGACATGCAGGCGTTTCCCACCGCGCGGCCGCGTTCGAAAATCTCGGGCGAGCGGATGGAGAAGATTGAATGGGGCCCGAACTGGGAAGAAATTCTGGGCGGCGAATTTGCCAAGCGGTCGCAGGATTACAACTTTGACGGCATCCAGAAGGACATCTACGGCGAATACGAAAACACCTTCATGATGTATCTGCCGCGGCTGTGCGAACACTGCCTGAACCCGGCTTGCGTGGCGTCTTGCCCTTCGGGGGCGATCTACAAGCGCGAAGACGATGGCGTCGTGCTGATTGATCAGGAAAAATGCCGCGGCTGGCGGATGTGCGTGTCGGGCTGCCCCTACAAGAAGATCTATTACAACTGGTCTTCCGGCAAATCCGAGAAATGCACCCTGTGCTATCCGCGTCTGGAAAGCGGCCAGCCGACAGTATGTTCGGAAACCTGCGTCGGGCGCATCCGCTATCTGGGGGTGATGCTGTATGACGCCGACAAGATCGCCGAAGCCGCCAGCGTGCCGGATGAGAAGAACCTCTACGACGCGCAACTGGGGGTGTTCCTTGACCCGAACGACCCTGCGGTGATTGCAGCAGCGCGCAAGGAAGGCATCCCGGAAGACTGGATCAAGGGCGCGCGCAATTCGCCGATCTGGAAGATGGCGATGGAATGGAAGATTGCTTTCCCGCTGCACCCCGAATACCGCACGTTGCCGATGGTGTGGTATATTCCGCCGCTGTCGCCGATTCAGAATGCGGCGGCTGCGGGGCAGATCGCCCAGCAAGACGACATGCCGGATGTGAAATCGCTGCGGATTCCGGTGCGTTATCTCGCGAACATGCTGACCGCAGGCGACGAGGCGCCGGTGGTGTCGGCGTTGGAGCGGATGCTGGCGATGCGGTCCTATATGCGGTCGAAAACCGTCGATGGGGTGATCAATCTGGGCGTGGCCCAGCGGGTTGGCCTGACGCCGTTGCAGATCGACGAGATGTATCAACTGATGGCGATTGCCAATTACGAAGATCGTTTCGTGATCCCGACCACCCACCGCGAGATGGTCGAGCAAGCCTATGATCTGAAAACCGGCTGCGGCTTTACCGATGGCAACGGCTGTTCGTCGGGGTCTTCGGGCGGCAAATTGTTCGGCGGCGGCAAAAAGTTCCGTTCGCCTTCGGAGTTTCTGTCATGATCAGTTTCAAAGCCTTTTCAGCGCTGCTGAGCTATCCAAGCGAGGAATTGCAGGCGGCGATTCCGGCCATTCGCGCAGCGCTACACGCGGATGGCCTGATTGGCCCGCATCGCCAGGCCGGGTTGGAGCCGCTGCTGGTGCATCTGGCAGAGGCCGATCTGACCGATCTGCAAGAAGAATATGTGCTGCTGTTTGATCGCTCGCGCACGTTGTCGTTGAACCTGTTCGAACATATTCACGGTGAAAGCCGTGACCGCGGCGGTGCGATGGTCGACCTGCTGGACACCTACCGCGCGGCGGGGTTTGATCTGGCGGGAACCGAGCTGCCCGATCATCTGCCGGTGCTGCTGGAGTTCCTGTCAACGCAAAGCCTTGCCTCGGCGCAAGAAATGCTGGGCGATGCCGGGCATATTCTGGTGGCGCTTGCCGAACGGCTGACGCGGCGGGGCAGCCATTATGCCGCGGTGCTTGCGGCGCTGGTTGCGCTGTCGCAAGCGCCTGCTGACAGCGCCGAGGCGCAAATCCTGTTGGCCGAAGCCGATGACAACCCCGAGGATCTTGCGGCGCTGGATGCGGTCTGGGCCGAAGCGCAGGTGACTTTCGGGCCCGACCCGAACGCCGGTTGCCCGGTAAGCCGCGATATTTTGGCGCGGATGGCGGTGCCTGCCGCCGCCACAATCGCCGCCGCAGAATAGGAGATCACGATGCACCACTTCATCTACGGGATTTATCCCTATATCGCGATCAGCGTGATGATCATCGCATCCATCGCGCGGTATGAACGCGACCCGTTCACCTGGAAATCAAAATCCAGCCAGTTGTTGCGCAAGCGGCAATTCATCATCGGCTCGGTGTTGTTTCACCTTGGGGTGTTGGTGATTTTCGCGGGCCATTTCGTCGGTCTGCTGACGCCGATCTGGGTGTTTGATGCCCTGGGGATCAGCCACGGCGCCAAGCAAGTGCTGGCGGTGGTGGCGGGCGGTGCGGCCGGGCTGATGGCGCTGGTGGGCGGTGCCATTCTGCTGAACCGGCGGCTGAACGATCCGCGTATCCGCGCGCATTCCAGCTTTGCCGATACGGCGATCTTGGCGCTGCTGATGGCGCAGCTGGTGCTGGGGGTTGGCACGATTTATGTGTCGTTGCAGCACCTTGACGGCCACGAGATGACCACGTTCATGGCTTGGGCGCAGGGGATCCTGACCTTCCGCGCCGATGCGGCGGACCAGATCGTCAATGCCAGCTGGATCTTCAAGACCCATATCTTCCTGGGGCTGACGATCTTCCTGCTGTTCCCGTTCACCCGGCTGGTTCACATCATCTCGGCGCCGGTGCGCTATCTGTGGCGGCCCGGCTATCAGATCGTGCGTACCCGTAAACACAAGCATCCGGCGGAGTAGGCGATGAAACCTTTACTTCCAGACGTGATCGTCAATGGCGAGTTGATCGTGGCCGAACGCATTGCGGCCGAGGCGCAGAACCACCCCGCGCCGCAGGGCAAACCCGGGCTGGCATGGCAGGCGGCCGCGCGGGCGCTGGCGGTGCGGGCGCTGCTGTTGCAAGAAGCGCAGCAGCGGGGTTTGGTGGCAGATGTGCAGGAAACCCTGCCCGGACAGCTGGAAACCGAAGCCGAGGCGTTGATCCGGCAGCTGTTGGACGAGGCGGTGCAGCCAGAGCCGGTGACAGAGGCCGATCTGCAGGCGTTCTACGCAGCACATCCAGACCGGTTTCGCGCCCCGTCCTTGTATGAGGCCGCGCATATTCTGATCCCGCTGGGCCAAGATGCCCATGCCGCGCAGCATCATGCGCAGGCGGTGTTGGATCAGGCTCTGGCCGATCCGCGACGGTTTGACGGCCTGGCGCTGGATCATTCCGCCTGTTCGTCCAAGGCCAATGGCGGTCGGTTGGGGCAGATTTCGGCGGGGGATACCGTGCCGGAGTTCGAGGCGGCGCTGGCGACGATGCAGGAGGGGCAGATCAACCCGGTCTTGGTGCGCTCGCGCTATGGCTTCCACATCATCCGGTTGGACGCGCGTGCGCGTGGCGAGGTGTTGCCGTTCGCGGCGGTGCAGGCGCCCCTGATGGCGGCGCAGGAAAAAGCGGCCTGGCTGCGCGCGTCGCGGGCGTTCATCGCCAGTCTGGTGGCGGCGGCCGAGGTTTCGGGGATCACGCTGAAAGCAGCGTGAAACATCGTGCTGCGGTTTGTGTCCCGCCGCCCGGTGCAACTGGCAGGCTTGCAGAAGCCTGCCTTCTTTATAACGACGGTCAAAGAGGCTGAGGGGTTGCGATGCGGATAGGCTTTGTCAGTGAAACCGGACGTGGCGCCAGTGACGCCGTTTTGGCCAGGGTGGTGGGGCTGCTGGCCGCGCAGGGTTTGCGCTTGGCGGGCACGGTGCAATCCAATACCGAACGCCCCGATCGCGCGCATTGCGACATGGATGTGCAGGTGCTGCCCGACGGCCCGAGTTTCCGCATCAGTCAGGATCTGGGCGCCCATGCCAAAGGCTGTCGGCTTGACCCCAGCGCGCTGGAGCAGGCGGTGATGGCCGTTGGCACGCGGCTGGAGGCGGCGGAGGTCTTGGTGATCAACAAATTCGGCAAGCTCGAGGCCGAAGGCCGGGGTTTTTGCAGCCTGATCGCCGAGGCGCTGGCACGGGACATGACGGTGCTGGTCGGGGTGAACGGCCTAAACCGTCAGGCTTTCGAAAGCTTCGCTGGCGGCATGGCCGTTTGCGTCGGCAACGACCCGGAGGCGATTTTCCGCTGGGTTCTGGCCACGCAGCTTGCGGATGCCACCAGTTCATAATTTTTAACCTGCTGAAAACACGTCATTTATTTCCGTGATGGCGGGATTTGCGATGGGGTGCGGCAGAGGGATGCCCCCGCGGATAAAACGAGATTACCTGGCTTTTTGATCCATCCAGTGAAAGCGGAACCGTCTGGAGGCTGGGTTTTTCAGCAGATTTTGACCCTGGCGCGGCAGGGGATCCGCCGCCAGAAAAATTTGCCAGCCCGCACCCCGATACTTCACAAACCACATCAGGATTTGCTTATAGGTGCTTGCTGCACCACGGTTTTCTGCGCGATTGCCCAGCGGAAACGCAGCAAGATTTCGCTGTCGATGATCGCCCGCGTGGTTTTTCCGTCGACGCCATCATGGCGGGAATGACAATCTCCGCAGGAACAGGCCGGAGGGTCTTGAATTGGTTGCTGATTTGATGCGGGTGCCAAGAGGTTCAGACCCATCCGCGCTAGGTGCAAATGCTGGCGGATGATAAAGCCCTTGTGCGCCGCACGCCCGGATTTGCACTAGGGTCCAGACTCATTGATCGTCAAAGCCAGAACAAGACGGTTGCGGCGAGA
>CAYLYV010000161.1:0-10481 GCA_964387655.1 uncultured Cypionkella sp.
GCCGGAGGCATCCTTGGCCAGCCTCAGGTGCCTCCGGCGGGGATATTTATGGACAGATGAATGGCAAGGGAGGGCGATATTCTGCCGCGGTGCAGATCGCGCAGAGCTTGTTGCCGTCGGGGTCGCGCACGTAGCAGCTGTAGAAGTTGGGGCTGTAGCGCAGGCCGGGGGCACCTTCGTCGCTGCCACCGTGGGCGAGGGCGGCTTTGTAGAAGGCATCGACGGCGGCGCGGGTGGGGGCCGCAAATGCGGGCATTGAGCCGTTGCCGACGCTGGCGGGGTTGCCGTCGTAGGGTTGGTTGATCCAGACGAGGGGGTTTTCGGCGAGGGTCGGGCCATAGCCAATTTCGCCGTCAAATTCGCCCATGAAATGCAGGCCGATGGGGGCGAGGGTGGCATCGTAAAAGCGTTTGGCGCGGGCGATGTCGTTGGTGCCGAGGGTGATGTAGAGCAGCATGGGGTATCCTTGATGGGGTGGGGGCAATCTAGCCGGAGTTGGCGGGGCAAGTCACTTGCTTCGTTGGCAATCCGGGGCATACTCGGTCTATTCAAGGGCTAAATTCAGCGGGATATCATGCAAAAGATGACGCCGGGACAAGCGCGGTTGCGCGGGGTGTTTGTGTTGATCTGCGGGCTGCCGCTACTGGCCTTTGGGCTGTGGCTGATGTGGATCGTGCTGGCGCGGCAGATGCCAGATTGGGTGCCGGAGGCGATCAGGCCGGGGGTGGGGTTGCGGATTGAGGGGCTGGACGCCAGTTCGAGTGATGAGCAGCGGTTGCGCAGTCTGCCGGGTGTGGCGAGTGTGTTGCTGTTGGCTTTTGGTGCGGTTGCCTCGTTGCAGGGCGCAATCATGCTGCTGCTCGGGCGGCGGAGTGTGGCGTTGTTGGTGCTGATGCTGGCCGTGGCGGCGGCGATGGTGTGGTTTGGCGGCTCGGTGATCAAGGGCTGATCGGGTGGCGGTTAGTCCTGCACCTCATCCACCGTGGCTTGGCCGGAGATGCGCTGGCGGATGATGCTCCACGAGAGACCAATGCCCAAGACGACCGAGAGCGCGAAGATGCCGAGCCAAAGGTTGAGCGAGGGATTTTGCAGGGTGAGGATCTGGTAGTCGATCAGCACCCAGACGAGAGCTGCCACGATGGCTGCGACGAGCAGGATGCCGAAGGCGCCGATCGAGCGCAGGGTGGCACCGATGTAGATCATGTAGCCGACGCCGAGGAGGAGGCCGAACAGGATGGTCAAAGGCATTTGGGTGTGCCAGTTCGCCTCGGCCCAACGAGTGAAGTTGATTTGTGTTGGGTTGTAGGTGGCCGATAGCAGGATGAATGCTCCGAGCCAGCGCAGGATAATGCCCATGTTTGTCCCCTCGTTTGGCCTTTGGTGGCGTATCTGCGGCGGCCTGTCCAGCGGCCTGCGTGATTTAGCGGTTTCATCGCGGTGCATGTCTCGCTATAGGTCGCGCGGTTTTTCCAAAACGCGAAGGATATGCCGTGGCCAATGTTGTTGTCGTCGGAGCCCAGTGGGGCGACGAAGGTAAGGGGAAAATCGTCGACTGGCTCTCAGAGCGGGCCGATGTGATTGCGCGCTTTCAGGGCGGCCATAACGCCGGGCATACCTTGGTGATTGATGGCAAGGTCTATAAGCTGTCGCTGCTGCCCTCGGGGATCGTGCGCGGCGGGAAGCTCAGCGTGATCGGCAATGGCGTGGTGGTGGACCCGTGGCATCTGGTGACCGAGATCGAAAAGCTGCGCGGGCAGGGCGTTGATATCACTCCGGAAAATCTGATGATTGCCGAGAATGCGTCGTTGATCCTGCCGATCCATGGTGAGTTGGATCGGGCGCGGGAAGGGCAGATGGGGGTGGCCAAGATCGGCACCACCGGGCGCGGCATTGGGCCGGCCTATGAGGATAAAGTCGGGCGTCGGGCGATTCGGGTGGCGGATTTGGCGGATGAGTCGACGCTGGAGACTCGAGTGGATCGGCTGATGGGCCACCATGACGCGCTGCGTCGGGGTCTGGGGATTGAGCCGATTGACCGGGCGGCGCTGTTGGAGGCTCTGCGGGCGATTGCGCCGCAGGTGTTGCCTTATGCCAAGCCTGTGTGGAAGGTTTTGACCGAGGCGCGCAAGGCCGGTAAGCGGATTTTGTTCGAGGGCGCGCAGGGGGCGCTGCTGGATATTGATTTCGGGACGTATCCGTTTGTGACCTCCAGCAACGTCATCGCGGGGCAGGCGGCGACGGGCACGGGCCTCGGGCCGACGGCGATTGATTTCGTGCTGGGGATCGTGAAGGCCTATACCACGCGGGTGGGGGAAGGCCCGTTCCCGGCGGAGTTGTTTGATGCCGATGGCGCGCGTCTGGGCGAGCGTGGGCATGAGTTTGGCACTGTGACGGGCCGCAAACGGCGGTGTGGCTGGTTTGATGCGGTGTTGGTGCGGCAGACTTGTGCGACTTCGGGCGTGTCGGGGATTGCCTTGACCAAGTTGGATGTGCTGGACGGCTTTCCGGTGCTGAAGATTTGCGTCGGCTATGATCTCGACGGGGTGCGGTTGGATTATCTGCCGACGGCTGCCGATCAACAGGCCCGCTGCACGCCGATCTATGAGGAGATGGAGGGTTGGACCGAGAACACCGCGGGCGCGCGGTCTTGGGCCGATCTGCCGGGGGCTGCGATCAAATATGTGCGGCGGATTGAGGAGTTGATCCAGTGTCCGGTGGCGCTGCTGTCGACCAGCCCCGAGCGCGATGATACGATTCTGGTGACCGATCCCTTTGCGGATTGAGCTTTTGGTTTAGCTTTCACTGCGCCCCTTGCCGTCCGTGCCGGGGGCGTTTTGGTTTCAGGAGGGTGCGATGGCGCTGAGTTACAAGGCCCGGAAGCGGTTGTCTTTGCTGATCCTTTTGGTGGGGATGCCGATCTATGTCGTGGTGGCGGTCAATCTGATCGACAAAATTGATCGGTTGCCGATCTGGGCCGAGGTTCCGGCCTATCTGCTGTTGGGCGTGGCGTGGATATTGCCGTTCAGATCGGTGTTTCTGGGGGTGGGGCAGCCTGATCCGGATGCGGCCCCAGAATCTGATCGCAAACCCTGATCAGAAATGCAAAACAGCCGCAACGTCCCCCGACGTTGCGGCTGTTTCATGGGGCGCGAGTGGCAGCCTCGGCCCTGTTCTGTTAACCTATGCGGTAAAGCGAAGCGCTTCCGCCAGCAAGGGCGAACCTTCGGATATGGCAAATTGGCCACGTTTGACTTTGGCAATGCGACCTTGGCGCAGCAGGGTGCCGAAAGCGCGCAGACGGTCTTCGCGCGGGTGATCAGGTTGGTCGATCAGGGTTTCCAGCTGACGCATCACCAAGGGGCGGCTGAAGTTCGGGCGGCCCAGCACTTGCGTGCAATAGACGGCTGAGGCTTCCAGCAGATCGGCCAAGGAATTGGCGCCAAGTTTTTCGGCGAAATCGGCGAAGTCTTGGCCCTCGGCGAAGAAATTGCCCTCATCTTCGGCGGCGAGCAGATCGTCGTCATCCAGATCGTCGGCATCGCCAATCAGGCTGTCTTCTTCGGGCATCGCTTGCATTGCGGCCATGCTGGCGGCACCGCTGACGCGGCGGGGGCGCACGGGCATCACCACGCGGGGCGTGGCCGGGGCGGATGGCGTCAGGATCATGGGGGCCACCACGGGGGCGGCGGGTTTGGCGCGGTCGATGCGCTGTTCGGAGACCAGAACCAGCGGGGTCAGGCGCTCGGCGTTGGCGGCGGCGCGGGCTTCGATGCTGCTGTCGGCTGGCTTCGGGCGCACGACGCTTTCCAGATCGTGGCGGTAGATGTCTTGGCGATCAGGTTGCGGGCGACCGGGGTTGGCGGCTTGGATCTGACGTTCGGCCTCGGTCGCGGCGACGGCGGCTTTCAGATGCGAGATGGCGGAATGGCGACGGCGGCTTTCTTCGTCATCCATCGCGGAATTGGTCGCAGCCATCAGGCGGGTGACGGCATCGTCATCCGATTCGGCTTCCAACAGTTTGCGGCTCTCGGCGTGAGGGGTCGGCTGCGGCTGGGCTTCGGTTTCAGCGGGAGTTTCAGCGTCTGCGGGCGCGGTGGAGGCCAGCAGGGCGGCGGCAGCGTCCGCTTCGGGGGTGATTTCTTCGGCTTGCGCGGCAGCTGCGGGCGCGTCGGCCAGAGCGGCGGCGAGATGATCGTCGTCGTCAAGGCTGGTTTCCACCGGGCGCGGCGTCAGGTGACGCACGGGACGGGTCGGGCGCACCGGGGCGGACGCTGCCGGGACTTCAGCCTCAAGTGCGGCAAGTTCGGCTTGCAGCGCGGCCTCGGCCTCGGGGGAGAGCAGCGAGGTTTGCGGCGCGGTTTGAACGGCTTCGACGTGAGTGGTCTCGGGCGCGCGCGGTGCATCGGCGCGGCGGATTTTGATCACACGGGCGCGGGCGCGCTGGATTTTTTCGCCGGGTTCGTTGGCTGTCTCTGGGAAAGCTGCTGCGGCGGCTGGACCTTGCGGTGCCGGCTGGATTTCGGGGGCGGCAGAGACTTCCGGGGTGACTTCCACGGGGGCTTCCGGGGCGGTGGGCAGGCTGGCGAGCAGGAGATCATCTTCTGCATCGGTTTCAGGCTGGATTTGATCGTTCTCGGCGATCAATGCGCCCAGCGTGACCAGCATGTCTTCATCGGCAAAGGCGGCCGCTTCGGCAATCGGGTCGTGCTCGGGCAAGAGGTCGGCGAGGATTTCGTCGTCATAATCTTCGGCAGCGGGCGCGTCTTGTGCGGTAGCTGCAAAATCTTCGATCACCGGGTCTTCGGAGGCGATCAGGTTTTCGGCAGCAGGCAGATCATCTGCGAAGGCGGCGGCAAGATCGGCAGAGGTGTTGGTCGGCAGGGCGGAGTCTTCGTCATAGCCTTCTTCGGCTGCGGGCAAAGCGGTGCTGGTGTCCTTGGCTTCGGCAAACACTGGAGCGTCAAAGGCTGCGAGATCGGCGAGATCTTGCGGTTCGATCTCGGCTTCTGATGCGTCTTGGTGATCAGGGGTGATCTCTGCGGCGATCAGATATTCGGCTTCGATGTCGTATTGCGGTTCGGTGTCGTATTGCGGTTCGGTTGTATCCGCTTCGGCGGTGGTTTCGGCGGGGGTTTCCGGGGCGGCCAAAGCGGCGATATTGGCCAGAATGTCATCGGAATGTTGGTCTTCGCTGTAGCTGTCGTCGGCGATGGCGGCGGCCTCGGCGATATGGTGAATGGCGGGTTCGGCTGTGACCGGAGCGGTTTGGGCGGCGCGCAGGCGGGACAGCCGTTCGGCGACGGATTCGCCATTGGCATCCACGGCAGCGGCTGTGGTGACGGCGGGGGCGGCAATGGGAGCAGCAAGCGCGGGCGCTTCGGCATCACCAGCGCGCAGGATCACGCCATTGTCTTGAATCTTCGCCTCAACCCGGCGCTGGATTTCACGCTCGGCAATGCGGTGCAGCATGGCGGCATCGGGGGTGGGTGGTTCGGCGCCAAAGTAGCGGTCTTCGGCGGCGAGATCGCGGAAATATTCGGCGATCGCCTTCATGGTGTTGAAGGGTTCATCGAAACCTTCCAGCGTGCAGCTGAAAGTTCCGTAAGATACGGTAAGAATTTTACTTGCACCGATCATCGGGATGCCGCCTTTACAAAGTTCACGTCGCCAACCTGCACTGCGCTTTGTTCAATTCCGTGGACAGAACAGGGTAATTTGAAGGATTGATTGTGTTCACCGCACGGGGTTTGTGCCGCAATTAGAAGAACAGTATCGGGATTATGCAGGTGATTGTCGACTCTTTGCAGGGGGTAACTTTGGCGGGCGGCGGGCCGTTCGGCAAAGCGCAGCTTGGCCGGGCGATGCGGTTTGCCCCAAGGATTGTTGGGGCTGATGGCGGCGCGGATCGGCTTTTGGCGTTGGGGGTGGAGCCTGAGGCGGTGATCGGCGATATGGATTCGATCTCTGCGGACGCGAAACAGCGGCTGGCGGGGCGGTTGTTTCCATTTGCAGAACAAATCACGACGGATTTCGACAAGGCGTTGCGCTCGATCCGTGCGCCGTTCGTGCTGGGGATAGGATTCGCAGGGGCGCGGTTGGATCATGGGCTGGCGGTGCTGAACGCCTTGGTACGTGCACCGGAGCAGCGCTGTCTGGTGCTGTCGCCGCAGGATGTGATCTTTTTGGCACCGCTGGCGCTGCGGTTGGAGTTGGCCGTGGGCTCGCGGTTCTCGCTGTTTCCGATGGCGGCGGTGACTGGGGAAAGCGAAGGCTTGCGCTGGCCGTTGCAGGGTTTGGATTTCGCGCCGGATGGGATGATTGGCACCTCGAATGAGGTGTCGGGGCCGGTTGAGTTGCGGTTTTCCGCGCAAAAGATGCTGGTGATCTTGCCGATCAAATCTCTGGCGGCAGCACTGAGCGGGCTTGGTGTAGCGTGATCCGCTCGCGGTGGATGATGTAGAGGCCGGAGGCCACGATGATGGCGATGCCCGCCCAGGTGAGGGCATTGGGGAAGTCGCCAAACACCAGATAGCCGAGGGTGACGGCGGTGACTATCTCTAGGTAGTGCAGGGGTGCCAGGGTAGAGGCGGGGGCGCATTTCAGCGCCACAGTCATGCACATGTGCGAGGCCGCCGCCCAGAAGCCGACGCCAAACAACCACAGCCAGTTCAGGCCCTGCGGCATGACCGGGTCGAGTTCGGTGATGCCGCTGCCATTGGCCCAAAGCAGGATTGGCAGGCAGATCAGGCTTCCGGCGATGGAGGTGTGCAGCTGCTGGGTGACTGGGTGCATGCCGGTGGCGATGGCTTGGGTGATCAGCATGTAGAAGGCAAAGCAGAACGCCGAGATCAGCGGATAGAGGGCGGCGGTGCCGTAATGGGTCAGCGAGGGCTGGATCACCAGTAGGGCGCCTGCGAAGCCGATTATGGAGGCTATGATGCGACGGGGGCCGACCGGGTTGCCGAACAGGAAATAGCCGAGGATCAACAGGATGAATGGCTCGATGAACACGATGGCGAGGGCGTCAGCGATGGGCATGACCTGCACGCCTGCGACAAAGCCATAGGTCGAGGCGATCAGGAAAATCGCGCGCAGGGTGATCAGGGCGGCGGTTTTGGCGGTGATGCGCAGGGGCAGGCGCATCAGCAAAGCGATGGGCAGCATCAGCGCGCCTTGGACGAGGAAGCGCGCTGTGGTGATCTGCCCAACCGGGATCGCGGCTGTGGCGAGTTTTGAGGCGGTGTCGAGCAAAGGGGCCATCACACAGAAGGCCAGCATCAGCAGGATGCCACGAAGGATGCGATCATTGTTCATAGCGCATGGCTATTCGGGCGAGGTTCGGGTGTCGTGCCTAAAAGCGACCTCACACGGCGCTGCGGATGCAGAAGTTGCTCTTTTGAAAATACTCACATGCAACCGTCCCTCGATGCGCAGGCTCTCAATCCTATCGCGGCGGCAGCCCCTTCATCCCGGCGATAAGCCGGGGGAAGGGAAAACTCTTGCCGCTTTGCGGCTCTGCTGGATCACCCTGTCAGCAGTTCGGGACGTTGACCGCGAGGCCGCCAAGCGAGGTTTCTTTGTATTTCTCGTGCATGTCATTGCCAGTCTGGCGCATGGTCTCAATACAGACGTCGAGCGATACCAGATGCTCGCCGTCGCCGCGCAGGGCGAGGCTGGCCGCCGAGACGGCTTTGATGGCACCCAGACCGTTGCGCTCGATGCAGGGGACTTGCACGAGGCCCGCGACGGGATCGCAGGTCATGCCGAGGTGATGTTCCAGGGCAATTTCGGCGGCGTTTTCAACCTGCATCACCGTGCCACCCAAGACGGCGGCGAGGGCGGCGGAGGCCATGGCTGCGGCGGAGCCGACCTCGGCCTGGCAGCCACATTCGGCACCGGAAATGCTGGCGTTGTGTTTGCAAAGGCCGCCGATCGCGGCGGCGGTCAGGAGGAACTCGCCCACGCGGGAGGTGGAGGCGCCGGGGACGTGGTCGAGGTAGTAGCGCAAGGTGGCGGGGACGACGCCCGCCGCACCGTTGGTGGGGGCGGTGACGACCTGGCCGCCGGCGGCGTTTTCCTCGTTCACCGCCATGGCGTAAAGCGACATCCAGTCGTTGATCGTGTGCGGGGCGGTCATGTTGAGGCCGCGTTCGGCGATCAGGGCGTCGTGGATGCCCTTGGCCCGCCTGCGCACCTTGAGGCCGCCGGGCAGGATGCCGGTGCCCAGCATCCCGCGCGAGATGCAATCGGTCATCACTTGCCAGAGGCGGGCAATGCCGGCGTTGATTTCGGCGGCGCTGCGGAACTTGAGTTCGTTGGCGCGTTTCATCGCGGCGATGGTGAGGCCGGATTTCCGGGCCATCTCCAGCATCTCGGCTGCGGTCTCGAACGGGTAGGGGACGTCGGCGCGGGCCTTGGCCTTGGCACCGTCCGCGTCGGCCAGTTCGGTGGCGGTGAGGACAAAGCCGCCGCCGATCGAGTAATAGGTTTCCTGCAAGATCACGTCGCCTTGCGCGTCGGTGGCCTTGAGGATCATGCCGTTGGCGTGGCCGGGCAGGGCGGGGCCGTAGTCGAAGAGGAGGTCGCGGCCGGGATCGAAGGCGAGGGGGCCGATGCCCGGTGCGTCGATGACGTGGGTTTGCTTGATCTTGGAAAGCGTCACCTCGGCCTTTTCGGCGTCATAGGTGGCAGGCTCGAACCCGGCGAGGCCGAGGATCGTGGCGCGGTCGGTGGCATGGCCGACGCCGGTGAAGGCGAGCGAGCCGTGCAGCGAGGCGCGCAGGCCGTGGGCGTGGAACGGGCTGGCCTTCAGCGTGGCGAGAAACCGTGCGGCTGCCACCATCGGCCCCATCGTGTGCGAGGACGATGGGCCGATGCCCACCTTGAACATGTCGAAGACGGAAAGGAACATGGGTGGTCCTGTGGTTCGGGGCGCCTAGAGGGCGCTGCCTTCGGGTGGGTTCGGGTCTTGCGGATCGGTGAAGGGGGCGGGGCCAAGCCCTTCGGCGCGGGCGATGACGGGGGTTTCGACACGGCGTTCCTGCGCTTCGGCGAGGCCGCGCAAGGTTGGGTAGTCGGTCAGCGAAAACCAGGGCTTGGCGGTATCGGTGTAAAGCACGCACCAGCGGGCGAGGGTGATCGTGTAGGCCGCAAGCGGGCGTGGTGGGGCGAACAGCGTGGGGTGTTCGGCGGCGGCTTTGTCGAGAAGTGCGAAGTGCCGGTTCATCCGGGCGGTCATGATTTCAGCGTGGGCGGGGTGGGCGTCGACCGGGCAGTAGAGATGCGGGTAGAACATCTGACGCAGGTCGGCGTGCGCGGTGTTGGAGAGAAAGAACAGCCATTTCAGGAACGGCAGGCGGTCCGGGTCGGCGGGTTTCGGGCCAAGGCCGTGGGTGTCGGCGAGCCAGAGGAGGATCGCGCCGGTTTCCGAGATCGGGCCGTGCGGGGTGATCAGCGTGGGGATCAGGCCTGCGGGGTTCAGGGCGCGGTATTCGGCGCTGTCCTGCTGGCGCGTCCTGCGGTCGACGAGCGCGGTGCGATAGGGGATGCCGGCACCGTCCAGCACCAGCCGGATGATGAGCGAGGCGTTGTCGGGTGCGTAGTGCAGTGTGTACATCTGTGGTCCCCGGGCCAGGCGCACCCTGCGACCCTTCTTGCCGTGCGTCAGGTCGAAAAGCGACCCCTTGCCGACAAAGGCGGCGATCCGGGGCGGTTGGCGTGGCGGAAGTCGCCAGATGTGGCGCGCGGCGTGCCGGAAAACCCTGTAGCCCTTGCAAGGGGTTTGCGATAATCCGAAGGGCGACAGCAGGAGGTAGCCGATGCCCGCCGATCTTTCGCCCATCGACAAGGCCAAGTTCGTTGCCGCCCGCCGCGCGGTGGATTTCGTGGAAAACGGGATGAAGCTGGGGCTTGGCACCGGGTCCACCGCCGCGTGGATGGTGCGCTGTCTGGCCGAGCGGGTGAAGGACGAGGGGCTGCGGGTGGTGGGGGTGCCGACCTCGCGGCGGACGGCTGAGCTGGCGACGGAACTGGGCGTGCCGATCACCACGATGGACGAGGTGAAGTGGCTGGACCTGACGATCGACGGGGCCGACGAGTTTGACCCGAACCTGAACCTGATCAAGGGCGGCGGCGCGGCGCTGTTGCAGGAAAAGATCGTGGCGACCGCGTCCGACCGGATGATCGTGATTGCCGATGCGGCGAAGGAGGTGGCGCAGCTTGGCGCGTTTCCCTTGCCGGTGGAGGTGGTGCCATTTGGCTGGCAGACCACCAAGGCGCTGATCGAGGAGACGCTGTTCAGCATGGATGTGCTGGGGCGTGACGTGGCGTTGCGGATGAACAAGTCAAAGCCCGTCAAGACCGACGAGAACAACTATATCCTTGATCTGTCGCTGAAGCGGATCGGCAAACCGCGGCAGTTGGCGCTGGTATTGAACCAGATTCCGGGCGTCGGGGAGAACGGGCTGTTCATCGACATCTGC